>NZ_JBHIRG010000006.1:0-127315 GCF_042196965.1 Bartonella sp. AA83SXKL | reverse complement strand
CGCGTTGGTTACAATCAGATCTTTTGAATGTCATCGAGCAAGCAAAACAGCAACGTTATAACGACGCGGCATAAAAAAAACCTTATCACGTAAGGACGGACAAGGCTTTCTCTGCTGAAGCAAGACTTAAGGTTTGCATTCAAGTTGTTCTGAATGCTTTTTACAATAAGGGCTATTTAAGCGTCTCTCAACACTTCGCTGAGGCATGACAGCACCAGGACGACATATGGGAAGGTTGTCCGATTTATGGTTTTCACACCAATCTTGTATTGTAAAGCTAGGGCGAAAACCTGATTGCGCCATACACATTTCAATACTGGCAAATTGATTCAAATCTAGCGCCACAACCTTATTAAGGTCCGGTACTCCACATTCTAAAAGTATTTTATTTCTCCATAATGCTGGAGAAAGTGAGGGAATTGAGTTAACACATCCAGTGATACTTAACAGAGCTATACAACTCAATAGTTTTAAGATTTTCTTCATTATTCCCCTCTTTCAATGGATTTATTTACAATAAAAAAGCTCATAAGCCTGTTGATATTTCCTGTCATCGCTGTTTAAACAACGGTGAACAATATTGAAATGGTTGGTTGAGGAAACAATCCCGCCATTCCAAGCAAATGCAAGGATGGCGGATTGTTGATTATCACAAACAGCAAGACTTAAGGCTCGCATTCAGGTTGTTCTGGATGCTTTGTACAAAAAGGGCTGTTTAAGCGCTTCTTGACACTGCGCTGTGGTATGACAGCACCTGGACGACAAATCGGCAAGTTTTTCTCTTTAAAAGTATAACACCAGTTACCTCTCCCTTTATAGTGGAATCCTGCTTGGAGCATGCAGGCATAAGTTGTTGCTTTAGCATTAATGCTCTGCTGTTGGTTTTCTGGAAAAACATCATAAGGGGTTGGCATACCACATTCTAACAATGCTTTTCCTATCTCCGTAAAATCTGCTCCAGACTTCTCCCACATACTTAGATACCCTGGAGGAGGCTTATCGATGTTACATCCAGCTACACTAACCAAAACTATTCCGCTTAATAATTTCAAGATTTGTTTCATTTTTTCCTCCCTGAATATTTTGAATAAATTGGCGTACGATTAGGTAATCCATAAAGCGATGTGCACTCATCACCGGCATGACCATAACAAGCATGAACACTGGGGTAGCCCTTAAATATTTGCCATGCTTCTTTCCAAGGACCACTTCCAGGAGGTATTTGCCCAAAAGTGTAAGGATTTTTGCCAATCTTTGTACCAACAAAGTCATTTTTATGATTTTCCAAGTTTACGTAATCCTGCTTTCCATCACTTAAGATATATAACGTATCTGCCATGTTTTGAGTATTATAAGCTGGTCCAAAGAAATTAATCGTTGTTTTCTTTGCTATACCATGAACACCATGCTTTTCTAAATCATGCGATCCATTGCCCGCTGTCATACTGCCACGGCTATGCGCATCAGTATGCAATCCTATATTGCCAAGGCTATACAACAGATTCTGGTACTTCTTCGTCGAATTGGTCAAAATACCCAACTTACCTTCTAGAGCATACTGATACCCTGCAATGAACAAATCTACCAAGAACGAATCGCTATGAGGGAACATCAGAAAATAGTGTGGATCATTCTTGTTATCAGCCAACTGAACCGCATTATGGGCTGCGTCATCTGGTGTTGTAAAAATACCATTGAGAAAAACATGAACCTTGCCATCAGAACCTTTTTGTAAATTCTGTTGTTCTTCAGGCGTTAAATAATGATATTGCGGCTGCGGGTTTCCATGACTGTCTTTTATATATTTCCCATTTTCATCTTTTGCATAGATCACATTGCCATTTTCATCGTGATCCACAGTAGCCAGATAATGCTCTTTGATAAACATGTTTACAAAGCTCTGTTCAAAGATATTAGATCCTTCATCCGATAAATCATTGATCATATCTACGCGATTATGTACTATCCCCTCAAGCGATGCGACATCTAGCTGTTCTACTGCTTGGTGGGCTGTAGCGGTGTTGCGGTTGAGAGAGCCAATGATTTGTCCAGCATCTTGCCCCATCGCCCTTTGTCCAGTTGTATCAGTAAGGATGATAGTCCCATCACTGATAGCAGATTTGGTTTCCCCTTCTGCTCCATCCTTGGCTTTTCCATGACTTAAAGCATTTTTAGCAATATTTTTTATGATGCCATATTTCCCCTGTTGCAAAGCACCGCCACCAGAAATGCTAAACCCATGGCTGCTGGCTTTAGCATGGGCACTGTTGCTGATATCACTGGTGCTAATGCTTCCTGTGGTCAGGCTGTTTTTATCTGCCGGCGCGGTGCTGGCAATGATGCCTCCGGTCAGCGTTGTTTTGTCTTTAACTATGATATTAAAGCCGCCATCACCCGCTTTGATGCCTGATTGTTCCACAACACTATGATAATCACTAGAGGATTTATCGTTTTGGAAAGAGGCGCTCATGGAGCCCCCACCACCCGTTTGTCCAGCACCAAACCCAACAGAAACAGAGTTTTGCTTGCTGGAAGTTTGTCCCGTATCACTGCGGCTGGTAATGGCAAAATCACCCCCTACTTCCATTTCTACACGCTCTCCAGAAACCACGGCGCCTGCCAATGTGGTGTTTGCCCCACTCGTGGTATGAACAGTGCCGGTGCCTATAATATGGCTGTTTTTGTGTTGAACTTCCTCACTGGAACCTTCCCCTTGACTAAAAGAAGCACTGCCCGTTGCCCCTGCGCCACCCGTGCCATAACCGGTGCCAACACTCATTGAAGCACTTTCACTGCTGTTTTGTGTGCTTTGCGTGTTTTGTGCACTTTCAAAGATGATATCTTTACCTGCTTCCATGGTGATCTTTCCGCTCTGTGCATCATTTTCCAGCACATAGATTGGATTGGTACCAGCGATAACATCAGCGCCAACACCATGAATGCTGCCTTCGTGGGCATGCATGTTAACAGCGCGTCCGCCTTCTATGCTATCTGTCACCGCTGTGGAGACTTGAGAAGAGGCTTCTGTTTTCTCAGTTTTAAAGCCCACGGTTACACTGCCAGATGCGCCAGCCAGATTGGCAAGAGCATCCTTGGTGGAGCCCCCCAATCCTCCTAATGAGCTACTCAGTCCTTTGGTTGTGTTCCCCTTTTCCCCCGTATTGCCAGTCAGCCAATTAATAAAGTTCTCTCCTTTATTAAAGAGGTGATTGATTTTCATGCCAGTCAGTATGCCATTAATAACTGTATTGTTACCATCCTTATTATTCATGTGATCTGCGGCATCTTTTAGTCCTTGTACCGTGCCAAGGACACCGATATCAACGGAAGTTGTCACACCAGCAAAAGACTTTTCATGCTTTTCTTTTGCGTTAGAGGTATCATAGCTTTCTGATAGGGTGATATTATTGCCGGCATCAATGTTGACATCACGATCCGCCGAAACAATGGCTGCTTGCATATTTACATCATTGTCAGCAGTAATCTGCACATCTTGGCGTGCCGTGATGTGTGATTGTGTGGAAGTGGTTTCCCATTGATCGCCCGTATCTTTGGCGCTTGCAATTCCAACACCTACAGAAGCACCGCTGTTGCTCTTTTCAAACTGAATGCCAAAGCCTGTACGTTCTTCCTTTGAGCTTGAGGAATGGCTATTATGACCAGGTGAAACATTCACATCACGAGCTGCGGTAAGATTAACATTTTCCCCTGCAAGGTCAGAGCCAACAATTTTCACATCTTTTTTCTTGGCAGTGATGGTGATCGTACCATCCGCATTGAGAGAAGAACCTTGATGCTCAAAACTCTCTTCATTTTCTGTCTTTCCCTCACTCCCGTATATCGACACAAAGCCCTTACCTGATCCCACACCAAAACCTGTTTCATGGGTCTCTGAATGGCTTTTATGGTGATCTGTCATGCCATCAATCGTCACACTTTCTCCGCTCACATTGATATCTTGACCGGAAAGCAGATGAGAAGCCGTGATTGTGGTCTCTTTGTCTGATTGCGTGATAATGTTTCCCGTCGCCCCAAGGATAGAGGAGACCGTTGTGGTATGCGATTGATATGTATCGGACGATTCCTCATGCAAAAAGCCACTTGATGACGATTGCGCTTGCTGATCCAAGTGTTCTTGGGCGCCTTTGATAGTAATCTTTCCCCCAGAGTGAATAGTAATATCCGCTTGTTTTTGATCTCCCAGAGCTTTCTCTCCTGACGTTTCCTCTGCCTTACCGGCTATGAGCGTCGAGGCGACAACTTCCGTGTTATTTCCTGAGTCAATGGCAATGCCTTCACCCCCTGTTATACTTGACCCCACAACTTGGCTCACATCCATCTTGTTATGCTCAGATTTGCTGCTACTAAACACCCCACCCTCTTTGTGATACGACATTTCATAATGTAAGCTATCCTCTGCATTATTGATGAGAATATCGTTGCTGGCTTTCAGCCCCACCTTGCCATCAGCCGCAATGGAACTACCTGTGATGCTAAGATCATGCGGTTTGCCATCCTGCCCTGCAATGACAGTGGTGTCACCTCCCGATTTTATCGAAGAGCCAACGGCATGAGAGGCTTGCATATCCACTTTCGTGTTTTTGGTGCGAAGATGATACTCCACTTCATCGTTTCTTACCCCTATTGTTACCTCCCCTTGGGCGCCAAGAGCAACATTGCCCTTGGCATCTATATCGGAAGCAGCCATATGGATATCGCCACCCGATAGAACAGTGGTCTCTTTTCCAGAACTTAAATGAGAGCCATTGTGTAAAGCAACATGAGATGTTTCACTCCCACTCTGATTGTCCATGCTGTTGCGTGTGGCATCAATAGAAACATTGCTCTCAGCTTGTAAGAGAAGTTTATCCTTTGCTTGAACATCAGAGCCTAGAATATTCAAATCTTGTCCAGAGAGAAGTGGGCTTGATGTACTTTGAAAAATATTTTTTTAAAACAAATGTGTGAATACACAACAACAAGTGTATTCCGTTTAGGGCGTTCTGTTTTGCATGAGGAGTATGATCCCATTAAAAAATGCAATAAACAAAAATGTAAGACAATGCATCATCTTCATTTTCATTATTTAAAAGACATTACTCTAAATGCTTTTGAAAACCGTAAAGCTAAATTAAAAGAAGATGATAAAGTTGGAAACTAGTTTTTCTTTTTGTAACTTTATATTCTTCTCCAATGAGGCTGTATTCCCGTTTCAGAACTTACTCCAACAGATATACGCAATACGCTCGCTCTAATCTGGCATATAAAAGTAAACTAAAGTTCATCACTGATTATGATCTTGTCCTATTTCTGAGATTAATTAAATACTTTTCACTTAAGCGTAAAATGATAGCCGTAATATAAGATTTTATGTAATAAGTAGTTATAAAATCGATGCATACTACTAATTCGCCTTTTATAATATAAAACTTTTTTTAAGCCTTATAATACAAAATGATACCAATAAAAATTAAGGGATTAAGAGAGATAAAATAGAGAGCTAATAAAATAAAGGCCCCGTTAAACGAGGCCTTAGTATTTTTTGTGCTGATAATTTCATTTTTTCGAAATTAGAATTTGTAAGCGACACCTACACGGAAGTCATTGGTTTTGTAGTTGAATTCACGTGTATCGTTTGCGAATTTCTTTTTACCAAAATCGGAGTAACGGTATTCTGCACGTAAAAGAACGTTGTCTGTCATTGCAAAGTCAACACCGCCACCAATAGTGAAACCAACCATTGTCTTCGTGTCATCAGCCCAAGTACCACCAGTCAAATCTACATTTTGCTTAACTGGTGGGTTTTCCACCACATCAGCATTCTGCTCAACCTTAGCTCTCTCTCCTTTTCCTGTAACTGATTGAATGCCCTGTACCTGCGCATAGGCAATACCACCAGCAACATAAGGCATAATACGGTCAACAGCAGCAAAACCGATACGAACGCGTGTAGCACCAGACCATTTTTCTTTGTAGCTGTGCTTTTCCGTTACCTTGTCACCTATTTCAAACCGTTGCTGATCTTTTAATTCAACCTTAGCTTTTTCAAGGGCATTATTAAAATCTGCTGCATTTTTTTCAGTAAGAGTCAATTCACGGGCTGTTTTTGATTCTTCACGGTCTGCCCAAACTGCATCGGTTTCAACACCGAGAATGAGACCATTTCCAAGGTCTACGTTAAATCCGGCATAAATCCCACCCATGAAACCAGAAGGACTAGGTGTATTATCTTTTTTAAAAAGTTCTTCATCTTCTCCTGGAATAGTTACTTTAGTTTTACTCGAAAAGTTACCAACTTGACCACCAAGATAAAAACCTGTCCAAGAAAACGAAGGGGCTGCTGCGATAACTGCTGGGGCTGTTTCACGAGGGATGATAACATCAGCAGCTTGTGCTGCAGAAGCTGAAATTAAAGCGGCAATAGAAGTTGCTATTAAAGATTTTGTATTCATAATTTTGCTCCTAAATTAACTATCAAACGATCTTACAAGATTACAGATAGAAAAGCTGTAGTAAAAATATCACAATCATACAAATAAAACCCCAGAAAACAGCGGTTTTTTAAAAGTCAATATCTTTTGGAAATTTAATTTTTTATTAATACTTTTTATTCATAATTGCACTTTTGATGAAATTAGAACTTGTAAGCGATACTTACACGAAAGTCATTGCTTTTTTAGACTAGTTTAAGATAATCCTTTTTAAATTCCTTCTTAGCAAAGTCTAAGTAACAGTATTCCGCACGAAGCAGAATATGATCTGTCATCGCGAAATCTATACCACCACCAAGGATAAAACCCTCCATCGTTTTTGTTTTATCAAATACTGTAGCAGAAACTCTTTACTTGGCTTACCCATTTTCCCAACTTTTTTGTTCCTGAAACTTTACCAACACCTTGTATTTGCGCATAAGCAATACCACCAGCCACATAAGGCATAATGCTGTCAGCGACAGAAAAACCAACACGAACCCGTGTTGCACCAGACCATTTTCTTTGAAACCAATGCGATACACTGCTGTGTCACCCTTTTGAAACTTTTCATTTTCATCCAATGTGACACCAGCATCTTTAAATTTATCATTAAAATCATCAATCACAAGAATCTTTGAGACCGTCTTCGTCTCTCCTCGGTCTGCCCAGACTGCATCGGTTTCAACACCTAGAATGAGAACATTTCCAAGATCTACGTTGGAACCTAAATAAATACCACCGATGAAACCGGAAGGCATAAGTAGTGCATCTTTATCTAAAGTTTTTTCTTTTGTCTCAAAATCAAATACATAAACTTTGACTTGAAAAGTTGCCAACTTAACTACCAAGATAAAAACCTGTCTAAGAAAACGAAAGAGCTGTGATAACTGTTGGAGCTGTTTTACGAGGAATGACAATATCAGCAGCTTGTGCCGCAGAAGCTGTAGTTATAGCGATAACAAAAGTTGTTACTAAAGATTTTATATTCGTAAACTTTGCTCCTCATTTATTTACGAGCACAGTATTATACGACTACAAAAAAACGCTGTAGTAAAATGATACAATTATAGGAAACGAAAGCTGACGCAAGATAAAGTCATTTCATAACTTCACGTTTCATAAAAATTTTCATAAGAAATTGTAAGTTACAAGTATGTGTAAATTATTGATTTTATGGCATAATTGTTATCTGTCATTTATAAAAATCTTTTTAAGAAAATCTAAATAATATTTTTTACTCCCCTAATAAATATAGGGTATGTGATAATATAACAACAGAAAAGAATAGAGGCCCTGTCTTTGACAGAGCCTCTTGGAAGTTTATTTCGTTTTTTACGAAATTAGAATTTGTATGCAACGCCAACACGGAAATCATTGGTTTTGTATGCTAATTTATCCCCGTCCTTTACAAATGCTTTTTTACCATAGTCTGAGTAACGGTATTCTGCACGTAACAGAACATTGTCTGTCATTGCGAAGTCAATACCACCACCTACAGTGAAACCAACCATCGTTTTCGTTTCATCAAACACTTTAGCAGAAGCAATTTCGGCACCATCAGCTGTCGCTGCCTTAAGAGAATCAACCACTTGCAGCTGCGTATAAGCAATACCACCAGCAACATAAGGCATAATGCGATCAACGGCTGCAAAACCAACACGAACGCGTGTTGCACCAGACCATTTTTCTTTTATAGAGGTGCTATCTATACGTTTGTCATCCTTCGTGACATTATCAATACTTTTTCCTGAAACAAATGTAGCTTTCGCTACTGTAAGCTTATCTTTGAAACTGTCAAGGCCTGCTTCCCCAATGACTGCTGAATGCGCTTTTGAATCTTCGCGGTCAGCCCAGACTGCATCGGTTTCAACACCTAGAATGAGGCCATTTCCAAGATCTACGTTAGAACCTACATAAATACCACCCATAAAACCGGAAGGCTTAGGTGTCCAGTCTTTATCTGTAATTTTCTTTTTTGTTTCTGAATCAACTACATCAACTTTACCTGAAAAGTTACCAACTTGACCACCGATATAAAAGCCTGTCCAAGAAAATGAAGGGGCTGAGATAACTGCTGGGGCTGTTTCACGAGGGATGATAACATCAGCAGCTTGTGCTGCAGAAGCTGCTGCTATAGCGATAACAGAAGTTGTTACTAAAGATTTTATATTCATAAACTTTGCTCCTAATTTATTTATGAGCACAGTGCTACAAGATTACAGAAAGAAAAGCTGTAGTAAAAATGATACAGTCACAGAAAATGGAGGGCACATCCCAGACAAAATCGCTTCATAGCTTGATTTTGTACGAGAAACCTAAAGATATATATATAAATAACTTATTGATTTTTAAATATAATTCTCGTTTATTGTCTATGATTTTTTTAAGAAAACCTGAATAATATCTTTTCATATCCACAATAAATTATGTATTGTGTGATAATATGGCAACAGAAAATAACAGAGGCGCTGTTAAAGACAGCGCCTCTGTTATTTAACTTATCATCTGTTAAAATTTGTAAGCAACACCAACTCGGAAATCATTGGTTTTGTAAGATGTCTCATATTTATCATTTGAGAATTTCTTTTTACCAAAATCAGAGTAACGATATTCCGCACGGACAATAACGTTATTGGTCATTGCTAAATCAACACCAGCACCCAGAGTGTAACCAACAAGGGTCTTTGTTTCATCAGACAAGGTACCAGAAGCTATTACTTTATCTGAATCTTTGCCTGTTATTGAAATCGATGCAGTATCTTGAAGCTGCGTATAGGCGATACCACCAGCAACATAAGGCATAATGCGTTCAGCTGCAAAACCAATACGTACACGTGTCGCACCAGCCCACTTTTCTTTAAACGTGAAACTGTGGGTTCGTTTAGCACCAGCTTCAAGCGCATCTTTACCAATATTAATTCCAGATTCTGTTAATATCTTCTTAATATAATTTATGTGATTTGGAGCAATAACATATGTGTTTCCTGTCTTCGTATCATCTTTATTAGACCACATGATATCTGTATCAACACCTAGAATAAGGCCATTACCAAGATCAACGTTGGAACCTGCATAAAGACCACCCATGAAACCAGATAGTTTAGGCAAAAGGTCATCAGGCACTGGAATCTTTTTTCCATTACTGAGAATATCCATTTTCGTTTTACCCGAAAAACCACCAATCTGGCCCCCAACATAAAAACCTGTCCAAGAAAAAGTTGGAGCAACAATAACGGGAGCAACAGGTGTTGGACTTGGGGGAACAATAACATCTGCTGCTTGTGCTGCTGAAGCTGAAACAAAAGCGAAAGCAGAAGCTGTTATTAACCATTTCATATTCATATTTTCTCTCCATAGCTGAATATTTATTTGAACACACCATTTCATATAGAGCCCCATCTTCAGATATCTGTAGCAAAAATGATACACTTATAAAAAAAACAAAAAGCCAATCAAAGTACCCTTAATTGCTTGATCTGTAATAAATGAGAATAAAACTATGCCCATGCACAAATGATCTCTTTTTCTCACATTTGCTCTCCTTTATAAATTTTGTAAAAAAAACTGCGTCACAGTACCCCCGTGTAAAGCGTGTGCTATTGGAATGAAAATATAATATATTGATTTATAATGAAAAAATATCTTTTATATTAATTCGTCTGCAATATTGAAGATGTTCTTATCTTAAGCCTTTTTATATTAAAGAAACCAAAACCATCCCCCCTGCACCTCACAAACGAGCAAGTGTGTGAATAGCTCTTTGATTGTTTTTTCATCATTGTAAAGAATGCTTGTACCGCATAAAACAAGATCTCCACTACCCCATGGACTGCAACAAGATTACATGCAATTTCATTACACTTGCTCTTTGTTTTTAATTTAGGCATTTATGCCTTTTTGACATACTTACCATTTTTTTCTTCTCTCAACCTTATAGTAAATCTTTTCAGAGCTTCAGCCTTATTTGTAGGATATCATTTCATACTCCTTTACAAGACTAAATTGAAAAAAATACCTAAAGACAGACAACCGGTATAATAAACATTAAAACTTATATAGAAATCTCCTTAAAGCTGAAAAAACGAGAAATCTTTCTTAAAGTTTTCACACCACACCTTGCTTTAAAAATCATGAATTTGGCAGAAAAAATATCTGATATTTTGAATCATAGACAAATGAATATTTTATAAATTCTGTAGTCGAAGCATACCATCAAAGACAAAAGTTTAACATTTTTGTTGCTTCACTCGATTTTGATGAAGTATCCTCTCAGATCCTCTCTGCAAACAGCTTAGTTTCTTGTCAAGAGGATTTTTCTTAACTCCTTACTTATGTGATTCACTTAACTAAAGGCTCTCTGGACAAGCCCTACTCTAAAAACACTTATCAAGGAGTTTTATATGCGCTGTATAGTTACGCTTAAATGACAGTATTTACAGTATAACAGCGTAATCCAAAATCGGGAGGTTATATTTATCCAAACCCATGAATTTTGTAACGAGCGATTGCCATTATACAGAGTATTCTTGCACCGAAATCCACCTCCCCATATCTTTTCCAAATAGTACTCTTCACCCCCTCCGTACACAATTATAATACCCTTTGCGAACAACTGCTCCTCCACTTTTCAAATGATAAAAAATATCTTCTCTCTTCAATTCCCGATCATACGTTAGACCTCTTGATGTTGTTTTCTTACTTTTTAATAACTCATTGGACTTCGTCCAAATAAATCTGGTCGTCTTCCTTTCCTTAATCCTTTTTTAGGCTTTTGAAATCTTTTTTTACCAGAATATGATACAGGTACTAACTCAGCTGCTGTTATGCATTGGTTGTTATGCGTGCAAGAAAGTTCCATTTGAACAACTTCAGAGAAGATCTTGCTCAACTGTTCACTAGAAAAAAAATCTCTAGGAGGAACAAGAGAAGGTATACCCTCTATTAACTTTTGAGAAGACAAGAAAGAAGCACCCTGAGCTACAGAGATTGAAGCAAACGTAGCAAAAGCCGTAATAAAATATTTTATGTTCATAAATTTAACCTCGTATAAATATCCATAATGGATTTTATCTAGTGTCTTCATTGCAAATTTCCAGAAAAAATAGCATGTTTATAGATAAAAAGTGAGAATCCTCAAAAAACAAGGCTTTGAAGCATTTTAATTTTAAAATAAATGCAAATTGCCCCACTTTACAAACATAGAAATCACTTGTTTGGCAATGCATAAAAGCACAAAATATCGTCTGGGGAGAATAAACTACACAAATGTCATATCAACATATTGATTTATAAATCCCCCTATTGAATGAGCGCTCTCAGTATCATAAGATTATCTTATTTTAAATTCGCTCATGATACATTAAGCAAAATTATTCACTTACATGTCATAAATGAGGTTGATATATGGATAAGACTCTTAAAAAAAGGTGTTTTATCTTATGAAACCATTTAAACGCAAAAGTTAACATTTTAACTTGGTAAAAGCATATTCCTTGCTAATTTGTTTCTAGGTCACTTTCTAGGTGTCGTTCTTTGCATTGTTCAGTATAATCGTGGTTATCTTTATATATTAATCATATAATATATTGATTTATAATGATAATATAGCGTTATCCATATTAAATTAGAACTCCGAATACCATAAAACCCTTTCATTCCAAATCTTCCTCATGTTGAATCAACCAAAACCATTTGTTTGTACATTACAAGTGGGGAAGCCTATGTGGAGTGAAACTGTACAATAAAGGACTAAAAATGCCTTTTATGAAACGTCTCCAGTGCCAAGGGTTGTCGCAAAATTGGACGTTGGCAAAATGTGTGATAGTAGCGGCTTGTTAACTCTATAAGCGTAAGATGGTAGTGTTCAATAGATTTTATATTGGTATTGGAGGCTTTATCGTTATATCTTTTATGAGCACCGCCGTAAAATGAACTTGGGTGTCGGTTTCTTTACAAAAAGTACATGAATTAGCAACACAAATATATTCCGTTTAGGGCGTTCTGTTTTACATGAAGAACGTAAATCCATTAAAAAAGCATGAGGCAATGCGTAATCTCTATTATTTAACAGACATCGCTTTAAATACTTTTGAAAGTCGTAAAGCAGAATTAAAAATGATGGTAAAGATGAGAGGATAAAATGCCCATAATGTACAAGCATTTTGCCCTCTCACATCAATAATTAACTCCATTTAAAAGCCAATTTTAAAGTTAGCTATGCGCAAAAATATCAACTTCCGCCCATCCTAAAAGATCAAGCCTAGCTCTCATAGGCAAAAATTGAAAGCATGCCTTGGCAACATTTTCTCGCTCTTCACGTCTTAAACGTTCTTCAAATATAACCTTTAAACGATGCAAATATAACACATCCGACGCAGCATATTCAATTTGTGCCTGTGATAACGTTTCTGCCGCCCAATCCGAAGATTGTTGCTGTTTAGAAATATTCACATTCAGCAATTCATTACAAATTTCTTTCAAGCCATGACGATCCGTATAAGTGCGCGTGAGTTTCGAAGCAATCTTTGTACAAAAAATAGCCTCTGGCATAACACCAAATGTATGTGCTAAAATAGCAAGATCAAAACGCCCAAAATGGAATATTTTTACGACTGCTTTATCTTCAAGAAGCTTGACCAAATTAGGTGCATTCTTTTGTCCTTTAGCAATCTGTATAATATCAGCAGTACCATCTCCAGAAGAAAGCTGAACAACGCATAAACGATCACGATGGGGTTGTAATCCTAAAGTTTCAGTATCAATCGCAACAGCATCAGTTTGATAATTATCTAAGTTTGGTAAATCACCTTGATGAACGCGAATCTCAGCCATTTACCCTCCTACTTGCTAAAGCAGCAAGAATACGCGCCCAAGACCGCTGCCCCTTATGAAACGATTTTAAATTATACTTTTCATTAGGAGAATGAATACGGTCATCAGCCAGTCCAAAACCAACCAAAAGAGTTTCCATACCAAGAATTGACCGAAAATCTGCTACAATTGGGATCGAGCCCCCCATGGCTGTCAAGACAGCAGGCACTTCCCACTCTTGTGATAAGGCATCCTTCGCCTCCTTGATAAAAGATGAATCATCAGAAATCTGAAGTGCCGGAGAAGAACCGTGATTCTTAAATTCAACCTTACAATCAGCAGGAATTGAGCTACGTACATAATCACGCAACGCTTGGCGTATTTTCTCTGGATCTTGCTTATGCACCAAACGACACGATACCTTTGCACTCGCTTGAGAAGCAATAACTGTTTTCATCCCTTCCCCTTCATAGCCGCCACTAATACCATTAATTTCCATGGTAGGACGTGCCCATACAAGCTCTAAAATGCTCCGCCCTTTTTCACCAGCTGGAACGGAAAGTCCTATAGGACCAAGAAAATTTTCAGCAGTACAATTAAGTGCATTCCATGATTGTAAAATCTGTGGAGGTGTTTCTTCTACGCCATCATAAAAACCAGGAAGTGTTGCCCTATTATTTTCATCGTGAAGTCCTGCTAAGATTTTCGTTAAAATACGAATGGGGTTAGCTGCTACTCCTCCAAAATAACCAGAATGCAAATCACGATTCGCTGCTGTGATAATAATCTCTTCTGCCATAATTCCCCGAAGAGAAAGAGCAATAGATGGTGTATCCGCATCCCACATTGACGTGTCACAAACTAATGCATAATCTGCCTTAAGTTCATCTGTATTTGCTTTTAAAAAAGGAATAAGGGAAGGAGAAGCACATTCTTCTTCTCCCTCAAATAAAACAGTAACTTTAATAGGAAGCTGCCCTGTTTCTTTCTTAAATGCACGACATGCTTCAATAAAAGTCATCAACTGACCTTTGTCATCTGAAGCTCCACGAGCACAAATAACTTTCTCTCCATCTCTCTCTTTTAAAGAAGGTGTAAATGGATCATCCTCCCATAAACTCAATGGATCAACAGGTTGAACATCATAATGTCCGTAAAACAACACATGCAAACAATCATCTGAAGGTCCTGGATGATGCCCAACAACCATTGGATGCCCCGGCGTATCACGGCGTGAAGCCTCAAAACCGATGCTTTTTAAATCCTCTACTAACCAATCAGCTGCTTTACGACATGCATCCTTGTAAGCCGAGTCTGTAGAAATCGATTGAAAACGTAAAAGAGAAAAAAGGCGTTCAAGGCTCTTCTCTATATTTCCATCAAGATGTGTTAGTACTTTATTCAGCATAAAAAAACCTTTCAAGCCTTGTGTAATTATATTATAGATGCGATGACTTTAAGCCTCTTGTAAGATTTTGCAAGACACCTTATTCATTTTTGACATTGTGAGCAGTAAAAACTTGAACGTCCAGCCTGTAAAATGCGCATAATAGGCGCTCCACATTCCAAACATTGCTTGCCTTCTCGTCCATAAACTGAAAAAGTATGCTGAAAATAACCAAGCGAACCATCTATATGCATATAATCACGTAAAGAAGAGCCACCAGACAAAATGGCTTCAGAAATCACATTGCATATATTTTGTGCTAAAGAATCTGCAAATTCACGTGCACGTGCCGTTTTTGATGCCAATGTAAATGCACCACGTTGTGGAGACAAACGACTCCGCCAAAGTGCTTCGCAAACATAAATATTCCCAAGACCTGCAACAATAGACTGATCAAGTAAAACACCCTTGAGAGACATTTTTTTATTAACAAAAGCCTTTTGTAAATAACGACCAGAAAACGAATTACTCATAGGTTCAAGACCTAGCTTATTTAAAAGTGGATGTTCATAAAGCTTATCCGTATTGACTAAAAGCATAAACCCAAAGCGACGCACATCATTATAAATAAGACGATAAACGTCACCATTCTTTGTCTGAATCTCCATGACAAAATGATCATGTTTAACTAATTTACTTGACGCTAAACAAGCTTTTCTTAAAAAATCATTCTCTATACGCCATGAACCAGACATTCCTAAATGGCTTAAAATCGTTTCATCCTGAGAAAGATGAAATAATAAATATTTCGCACGCCGGCCAAGTTCTATAATTGTTCTGCCAATAAGGCGCTCAGAAAAAGCCTCAGGAAAAGGAAAGCGCAAATCTCTACGATTAAGTTTGACAGATACTATCTTTGCATCAGTTACAACGGACTCAAGTCCACGACGAACTGTCTCTACTTCAGGAAGCTCAGGCATTACTCTTCTTTAATAATTATACACTTTCCAATCGTATCTCTGATAAATTGACTTCTTCCCACCCCTCAAAGAACGAAGACTTCCTCTACATCTACTAAACAAATTCTTGATGAGTGGATTTTACTTGGATTCCTACTCATGTGAGTCATTTAACTAAAGGCTTTATGGACAAACCCTGCCTTGAATATATACCACACACTCTAAAATACTTAACGTATCAATGAGGCTTACATCCCACCCCACCTCAAATGACCGTGTTTTATGGTAACAAAATTAAGCCCATTCACCCTTACGAAATACAGGAACTCTTACACCATCTTGGGTAATGCCATCTATGTCAATTTCACCAGAACCAATCATCCAGTCAATATGAATGACACTTTTATTCCCACCACGTGCTGCAATCTCTTCTGACGTCAATGATGCCCCATCTAAAAAGCATTTGGAATAACACTGCCCTAAAGCAATATGACATGCAGCATTTTCATCAAATAAGGTATTATAAAAAAGGAGGCCACTCTTAGAAATTGGTGAAGAATGGGGCACAAGGGCAACTTCGCCCAACCGGCTTGCACCCTCATCACTTTGCAAAACCTGCTGTAAAACTTCTTGGCCTGTTGATGCACGAGCCTCAACAATACGCCCTGCTTCAAAACGTACTTCAATATTATCAACCAGAGTTCCTTGATAGGAAAGGGGCTTTGTTGAGCGAACGAAACCTTCAACCTTATGAGCATGAGGAGTCGTGAAAACTTCTTCTGTCGGAATATTCGGATTGCAAATAACACCATTTTGAGCAACGGATGCACCACCATGCCATTCATGATCATCTGCCAAACCAACAGTTAAATCAGTCCCTGTCCCTGTAAAGTGTAAGGCAGAAAAACGCTGCTCATTAAGCCAAGATGATCGTTTCTTTAAATTCTCGTTATGGACAGTCCACGCCTGCACCGGATCTTCTCCTGTAACACGTGAAGCAGAAAAAATTGCATCGGCTAATTTTTTAATCGCCTCATTAAGTGGTAAAGAAGGAAACATTGCCTCAGCCCATCCTGCTGTTGGATAAGCAACAATCGACCAATTCATAGCAAAATTTGATATTTGCTTGAGTGCCGGCTGGTAAGCTATTGAAGTGGCTTTATTTAAACGTGAAACCTTATCAAAATCCTGATTGGAAAGGAGCAAAGGATTATCACCAACAATCGCTAAACGCGCTGCCCCATTTTCAAAAGCCTTTGCCATTCCCTCATAAAGCCAAGAAGGGGCACAATCAAAACTAGTTGTATGGGCATTTTCAAACCGTGTAAGCGATAACATATCATCACTAAAAATTGGTGTAATGACACCAGCACCAACCTTATAAGCATGATATGCAATACGCCGAACAAAAGGTAACGCTGAAACTGGAGCAGTTAAAACAAGATCCTGCCCCTCTTGTAAATTCAACCCCACTTTCACTGTAATTTCTGCAAGACGATTAAGCATTTCAGGCGAAATTGTCTCATGAATATCAAAGTACATTACCAATACCCTTCTTTAAATAGAATGCGTTCTTTATGTCGTCATATTATAAATTGTTTTTCAGATCCTTTGAGTTCGCTTTCTCTACGTATATTTATGCGTATCATTATCGCTAAAATTCACTTAATTCATAAACCGCAATGGGTATATCATCCTTCTTTGGTCATGAAAAACTTACTAGTTCCTGTGTCGTTTTTCTAACATTGCAACAATTGCATTTAACTGATCAGATGAAGGTAAAGCCATAATCGTTTTATTTTCCTCTTTCCTAGCTAGATGTTGAGGTGCATAGGCAGGAATAGGAACTTTATCAAGCTGTACCATAGCAAAAGGAGCAGGATGTGCCGTCTTGGACTGTGCTACTTCTGTCAAAGGAGATGTACTTTTCTCTGCCTTTACTCCCCTACTCTCTAAGCCTTCATCTATAAAGCTTGGCGCATGACCAGAACGTTCTTGAGCAAAAGCATAAGCAACATCATAAGGGCGATTATTTGTAGGAACTTGAAGTTCTCCATCACGTGATCGTTTTTCATAAAAAGCATTTCCCCCTGCAACCTGAACATAATGCATGTTTTTATACGGAAAAGACAAACCAGCGGTATGAAAAAACTTAGCGTGTTTAACTTTCTTATCTCGTTCACCCCGTAAAACGGCATCAGCCGCCTCTCTTACACGAGCAACAGATGCTTTCTCCGTCATAGGACGCGTTAAAACACCAGGAGCAAATTGCCTATATTGACCAACAACACCACAAATCGTCTTAGGATAGGCGGTTGAATTAACACGATTCATAACAACCGTTCCAACGGCAATCATTCCTTCACGGCTTGTGCGATTTGATTCAAAATACATCGCTCGCATAAGACATTGACGCTCTGTCAATGGATATGTAACCGTTTTTGTCTTATTATTATCTACTTTTCCAGCATCTAAATAACTTGAAGCACATCCCACAACAACTAACGGCGCTACACAACAGGTAACAAAAACATTCCAACGATTTTTTTTCATCTTATGCAACACATTCCTATAATCTCTGAGATATTCAAGTCTTGAAATGAGCTTTAAATGTATCTCTCAATAAAGTACATAGCTAATTGTTACCACTCAGTAAAATTTTAATACAAGAGGTAATCAAAAAGTATCTATGCAAAATAAAAAATAAAAAACTATTAATTTGCGGATCGATATTGTTATTCTTCATGGCTCAATATAGGCTATAATAACCCACACGTTTCAATTACAATAAAGTAACACTATCCACTTCTTCTACATACGAAAAAATAATACAGATATCCCCTTTAATATAAAATTTTAACAAAATGATCTGAAAGGAAATCCCCTAGAAAACTCCCCTCCTGCCACAATACGAGTGATGATATCATCCAATATACAAATATGTCAAACCAAGAGTTAACAATCTGCCATGCTTCTCTGAAAAAACTCTTTGTTGCTTCTTTGTGCTTTTCCATAGATGGTTATCTTATTCTTTCTATAGCTGCACTATAAGAGAATACTCATATATCTACAAACTGATTTTATATATATAAGAGAAATTTTAATCTATTTTCTTCTCACCTACCCCAACTTTATAAGTAAGGTCATCGCGAGGACGATCAGAGGACATATGGTAACCCGTTATGATATAATGCAGCATTTCAGCAATATTAGTAACATGATCACCAATTCGTTCAATATTCTTTAAACAAAACAGTAAGTGCGTACAAACCGTAATATTGCGCATATCTTCCATCATATACGTCAAAAGTTCACGAAAAAGAGAAGTATACAAAGCATCAATCTTCTCATCACGCTCACGCACCGCGTCAACACGCTCTAATAGGCGACTCGTATAAGCATTTAAGACTTCTTTTAATTGATTGAGTGCTAAAGCTGTAATTGTTTCAAGCCCATGATAAACAGAAGCAGATTGACGTATTTCTGAAAGTGCAACAGTCCTTTTAGCAATGTTTTTTGCCATATCCCCAATCCGTTCAAGATCAGAAGAAATACGAATGGCTCCAATAATTTCACGCAAATCGACAGCCATCGGTTGGCGTTTGCAAATAATAGCAACCGCTTTTTCATCAATGTCACGTTCTGCTTCATCTAAAAACACATCATCGGCAATCACTGTCGTTGCAAGTTGAAGATCACTACACACAACCGATGCGACAGAACGTTCAATCATCCTTTCTGCATGGCTCCCCATTTCTGTAATCCTTACTCTTAAATATTTTAGTTCTGCATCATAAGAACGGACAGTATGTTTCATAGACATATCTTACACTCCTCAATTCACCTATCCAAAACGCCCCGTAATATAATCTTGCGTCCGTTGCTCTTTTGGTGAGGTAAAGATCATTTCAGTCGCACCAACTTCTACCAAATGCCCTAAATGAAACATAGCCGTATATTGAGAAACACGTGCGGCCTGTTGCATGGAATGCGTTACGATAACAATTGTATAATTTTGCCGTAACGCATCGATAAGCTCTTCAATCCGTGCTGTCGCAATGGGATCAAGAGCTGAACATGGCTCATCCATCAAAATAACTTCAGGACTAACCGCAATAGCACGTGCAATACACAAACGCTGTTGTTGTCCCCCTGATAAACTTGTTCCAAGATCATGAAGGCGGTCTTTTACTTCTTCAAACAAACCTGCCTGCCTCAAACTCTTTTCAACGACATCATGCAATTCAGAGCGTGTTTTAACTAAACCATGAATGCGTGGACCATACGCAACATTCTCAAATATAGATTTTGGAAAAGGGCTGGGCTTTTGAAAAACCATTCCAACACGAGCGCGCAATTCTACAACATCAATCCGTGTGTCATAAATATTCTCCCCATCTAAGGTAATAAGACCAGTTGTTTTAGCGCCTTCAATTGTATCATTCATACGGTTAAAACAACGCAAAAAAGTTGACTTTCCGCATCCTGATGGACCAATCAAAGCAGTTACTTGATGTTCAGGAATATCAAGTGTAATACCGTGGAGTGCTTCTTTATCTCCGTAAGAAACCTTCACATCCTGACCGCGCATTTTAATCTTCATTACAAAAATTCACCTTACAAAAATCTTATCAAAGCTGTTGTTTTATTAAAATTACTGGCGGCGTTCAAATCGTCGACGTAAAAAAACCGCAGAAATATTCATGATCGCAAGAAAAATCATCAATACAATAATAGCACCTGATGTCTTTTCAACAAAAGCACGCTCTGCTTCACCCGCCCACATAAAAATTTGAACAGGCAAAGCCGTTGCTGGATCCATGGGGGTCGTAGGAATATTAACAACAAAAGCAACCATTCCAATCAAAAGCAAAGGAGCTGTTTCACCCAAAGCCTGAGCGACTCCAATAATTGTGCCTGTCAAAATGCCAGGCGCAGCTAAAGGAACAACATGATGAAAAATCATTTGTGTTTTTGATGCTCCCAACCCCAAAGCTGCTGCACGAATAGAGAGAGGAACAGCACGCAGAGCAGAACGTGTTGCAATAATGATCGTGGGAAGAGTCATGAGCGCTAAAACAAGACCACCAACAAAAGAGGCTGAACGTGGTAATCCTAAAAAATTAACAAAAAAAGAGAGTCCTAAAAGACCAAACACAATTGAAGGAACAGCTGCAAGATTATTGATATTAACCTCTATAAAATCTGTAAATTTATTTTTGCGTGCATATTCTTCTAAATAAAGAGCCGTTGCTATACCTATTGGAAGTGAAACTAATAAAACGATGCCTATCATATAAAGAGAACCAATGATCGCAACACCTAATCCCGCAGTCTCAGGACGACTTGAAGCGCCAAATGTAAAAAAACCAATATTAAATGTTTTATAAAGCGTACCATCATGCGCTAAACGCTTTATCCATTCTATTTGTCGATTAGAAACTTTACGGTTTTTTTCTGCTACACGCAAATCAATCTGTCCCTTATAAGCAGAATCAATATCCGCAGATGCCAAAACTTTAACTTTTTGCATTGTGCCAATCAGTTTTGGATTTTTTGTCACCATTTCACGCAGTTGAACACGGACACCATTCGAAAACATACGGTTAACGTCTCGAAGAGAGGCTCGATCATTTTGATTGATATTAAGTTTCTTTGCTAAAGCATTGCGTACAAGAAGTGGATAATTCGCCGTCATGAGCACTTGTGGTTTTGTTTTACGTTGACCACTTGGATCAATGATCTTTTCATCCAAATAAATCGACAATGTCATTTCACTTTGAAAAAAAGCTGTATAACCCTGACTAATGATAGACCATAAAAGCGCAAATAAAAAAAACAAACCAATAAAAATGGCAATCAAACCATAGGCACGAAAACGACGTTCAGCCCAATACCGACGATTGAGACTAATATTGCGACGAGGAAAAAAATCTTCATTCATTCATATTGTTCCCGATATTTACGCACAATATAAAGAGCTAGAATATTCATCAAAAGTGTCATAACAAAGAGCGTCATCCCTAAGGCAAAAGCCACCAGAGTTTGTGGAGAATTAAACTCAAAATCACCGGTCAATTGATTAACAATCTTAACAGTCATCGTAGTCATTGCTTCAAAAGGATTGAGTGTTAAGTTTGCTGCAACACCTGCCGCCAAAACCACAATCATTGTTTCTCCAATTGCACGCGATGCCGTCAACAAAATGGCCCCCATAATCCCTGGAAGCGCTGCTGGTATAACAACTTTTTTAATTGTTTCAGATTGCGTTGCGCCTAAACCATAAGAACCTTCACGTAAAATGCGTGGAACAGCCGTAATAACATCATCCGATAAAGAGGAAACAAAAGGTATCAACATAATTCCCATCACAACTCCAGCGGTCAAAACACTTTGTGCCATAATAAAACTAACCCCGTCTGAGAGAGAAGCAGAAAGATCACGTAAAAATGGTCCCACAACCTTCAAAGCAAAAAAGCCATAAACAATCGTTGGAATGCCAGCAAGAACTTCTAACAATGGTTTTACAATTGCTCGCAATCGCGCAGAAGCATACTCCGCCATATAAAGAGCTGAAAATAGTCCTATAGGTACAGCAAAAAGCATGGCAACAAATGCAATATAAAGCGTACCAGCAAGAAGCGGTATTAAACCAAATTGTCCTACTTCATCGCTGGAACCGCTCGCGGAAAAACGCGGATCCCAAACTGTTCCTAAAAAGAAATTTGAAAAGGATACAGACTGAAAAAAGCTTACTGTCTGAAAAAGCATAGAAAGCGCAATGGCTATTGTTGTCAAGACTGCAACAATAGATGCACAAATCAATCCAATAATAATAAAAGATTCAACCTTATTACGCGCACGTTGATGAGGCGCAATTTGCATCATTCCACAGATAAAACCAAAGGACGCAATAGCAAAAAGGAAAACATAACCTATAAATTTAAGCTTTTCAGAAGAAAATACCCACGACTGTGCTATTTTGAACACATCATCTGATGCTTCATCGGGTAAAATCAATCCCTTCGCGAATAATTGTGCCTGCACTTCCTTATAGGAAGCGGTAGAAAGATTCCCCTCAAAACGATGAATCTTTTTGACGAGACTTCGAAGTGTCTCCCAAAGTAGATCGTGATTTACAGGCTCTGTTACATGCGCACTATACGCCCCCAGCTCTCGAGAAGCATTATATTCTAAATAAATTGTACTCCCAGCATCCCAAACAATTAAAAAAATAAAAGCTGGAATAACAGTAATCAAAAATGTCCACCAGCCATAATAATACGCACGAGAATGCATTTTATGTTGTCTGTATTCAAGAATGCGTGCTCGCATATAAGAAATACAAAAGCCACAAAATCCAAAAATCAATAATAGCAAAACAATGAAGGAAATGCGCATTTTATCTTTCAGTTTTTATAAAAAAATAGCACCCAAATTTCCTATCTCAGAAATCCAACAAATTTTCCCTGCAAATTATTTCAATGTCATTACTCGACCAGCAGAAAAATCAGAACGCTGTGCTTGACGTTCCTTTTCAGGAGAAACAATCAAACCATATTCAGCCAAAGGACCCTCTGGACCAATCATTTGATCAGAAAGAAAAAAATCAACATACTCTCGCAAACCTGAAATAATACCTAAATGTGCTTTCTTAATATAGAAAAAAAGCGGACGAGAAACTGGATATTGTCCACTAGAAATCGTCTCAACTGTTGGCGCAAAACCGTTAATATCGGCAACCTTTAGCCTATCAGCATTATTTTGATAAAACGACAAACCAAAAATACCAACCCCTGTTTTATTAGAAGTTAGACGCGCAAATGTTTCAGAATAATCACCATCAATATCAACCGCTTTTCCATCCTTACGTACCGCAATACAAGCAGTGTGTATCTCCTTATCATCCATTCCTAAAGACTTCATCACCTCAACTGCCCCACTCTCTTTACACCCCTTAGTAAGTAATTTTTCCTCAAAAACTTCACGTGTCCCATGCTTCTCTCCAGGAATATACGCTGCTATCGTCCAATCAGGAAGAGCACTATTAACTGCACTCCATTTCAAAACATTATTCGGTTGCAACTTTCCGTCTATAATAATTCGAGCAGCAAGGGCTTTATAAACATCTACTGGCTGTAATTTCCAATCAGGCCCCTTAATATCAGTTGCAAAAACAATGCCATCATACCCAATACGTATTTCCTCAACATCTTTTACACCAGCATCAAAACAAGACTGTAATTCACTCGGTTTCATTGCTCGCGAAGCATTAACAATATCAACAGTGTTCTCCCCAATACCACGGCAGAATTCCTTAATACCAGCTCCTGTTCCTCCCGATTCGATAACAGGAACCTTAAAATGGGGATAAATTTCTCCAAATGTTTCAGCAACAATCTTTTGATAAGGTAAAACTGTAGATGAACCAGTAATCTGTATTTGATCGCGCGCATTGCCTCCATTTGCTGACAGCAGTAGCGCAAAAATCAATCCCACTCCAATTGATAATACTTTGTTCATCTATAAACTCCCTAAAAATTGAAAACAAAGCCTCTTAATTTATATCATACGGTCATTCTAGTTCACATTTGCAACATAACAAATATAAAAAACAACATGGATCATTTTTTTAAAACCATGTTTTTGTCCTCTGTCAAATAAATTCATTTGAACGCTTGAACTCAATAACATCCCAAAACAAATGAGCAACATCTATACCGCAGAAGCGTTTAATTTCACGAATTCCCGTAGGAGACGTCACATTAATTTCTGTTATATAATCTCCAATCACATCAATCCCCACAAAAAGAAGACCGCGTTCCTTTAAGGCTGGACCAATGCGTTCACAAATTTCATAATCACGTTTTGTTAACTCCACATTTTCCGCGCGACCTCCAACATGCATATTAGAGCGCACATCTGTTTCTGTCGGAATTCGATTAATAGCTCCAACAGGTGTACCATCAAGCAAAATAATCCTTTTATCTCCTTTTCGTACTGCCTCTAAATAGCGCTGAACAATAAAAGGTTCGTGATAAATTTCTGCAAATATTTCCAACAATGATGCTAAATTGCGATCATCTTGTTTTAAATAAAAAATACCAGCGCCCCCATTTCCATAAAGTGGTTTAACAATAATATCGCCAAATGTCTCTCTAAAAGCTGTTATTTCTTCAATATCTTTGGTAATTAATGTTTCTGGCATCAGATCAGAAAATTCAGTAACAAAAATTTTTTCTGGACTGTTGCGTACCCATGCCGGATCATTCACAACGAGTGTTTTAGGATGAATACGTTCTAACAAATGAGTTGTTGTGATATAATTGAGATTAAAAGGTGGATCTTGGCGTAAAAGAACCACATCCATATCTGTTAATTCCGTACGAACAGGCTTTTCTAATCGATAGTGGCTTCCCTCTTTATCATGTACAATCAATGGCTCTAGTCGTGCAATCACACAACCATCGTATAGAGATAAACGATCTGGTGTATAATGGAAGAGAGAGTGTCCACGTTCTTGGGCTGCTAAAGCGAGTGCAAATGTCGTATCTCCTTGAATCCGAACTGTTGAAATATGATCCATCTGAATGGCAATTTTCATAAATAAATCCTCTCTATCCTAAAAGCATACTGGTCTATGCATCATAAACTTAGTAAACAATAAAAGAACTATGACAAGAGAAAATTTATGACACAAGAAACAGATATAAAATTAAACAACAAAGAAATCGAACGCTATGCACGCCACATCATTTTGCCTGAAATTGGTGGTGCAGGGCAACAAAAGCTAAAAAAAGCACGTGTTCTTGTTGTAGGCGCTGGTGGTCTTGGTGCTCCTGTCTTAACCTATTTGGCTGCCGCAGGTGTTGGAACTCTTGGAATTGTCGATAACGACATCGTTTCACTTTCCAATTTACAACGCCAAGTTATTCATAAAACAAATGCAATCAAAAAAAGTAAAACAGACAGTGCTGAAACCACTATAAAAGCAATAAATCCCCATGTTATAGTTGAAAAACACACCCTACGCTTAGACAAAAGTAATGTGGATAAACTGCTCAATGCTTACCACATCATTGTTGATGGAAGTGATAATTTTACGACACGCTATCTTCTTGCTGATCACGCTGCCCAATGTAAAAAACCTTTAATAAGTGGTGCTGTAGAACGTTTTAATGGCTCATTAACCGTCCTTATGCCATATAAAGACAATAATCCTCACTATCGCGATTTATTCCCCACCTCTCCAGCTCACGGGACTATCCCAACATGCGCTGAAACTGGAATCATCGGTGTTTTACCTGGCGTTATTGGAACCCTACAAGCAATGGAAGTTATTAAAATGATCACAAACATCGGAGAGCCATTAGTAGGAAAGATTCTTCTCTATAATGGATTATTAGCGCAATTTAATATTATTACTTATAAACGCTCAAATTATAAAGAAAATACCATAGTTATTAAGGAGCTTGGAGAATCATGATTATGTCCTCTCTTCCACTAATTTTTAGCACTCTCGCAATATGTATTGAAATACTAATTATTTTATCGCAAGTCATCGAAACATTGTAACCAATGAAACCTATTAAATTTATCACAAATATGGCAAACCTTTTGTGAAAAAATAATTCTCTATAATGGATTATCATCATAATTTCATGTCATCGTCTATAAATGGACAGAGACTCGTGGGAACGTAGCTGCTATCAGTATTCTTGTGTAAAAAATTTTCGACGTAGATAAAAATACAATCAGCAGAACTCTATTCAACTATTTTACTATTCACACATAAAAATTGTTTCACATGAAAGTGCTTACTTCAAACCATAACCTATAAATAAATAATCTAAGTTATATTTTAGTGATCGATACTATAAAAGGTCAATGATCTGTCCATACATCTCTAACCTCAAGAGAAAACGTCTATTCATCAAGCATCATAAAATGCAGCTTAGGATTATTGCACGTATAAGAACAATCAATTATCTCTGTTCATAAGAAAAATACATGGGAATTGATGTAAAAGTACATAGGGATTGATGTGTATAGAAGGATTGAGATAAACTTCATGGAGAGCTTTAATTACATAATTATTGCATTCAGAAGCAGAAAGCTGCGGCTCATGAATTGATAATCCTTCAGCAATAATTTCACAGACAAGTATATGTAGAAAAAGTGAAGCACACAAATCTTGAAAACCAATCCGCAGATGACAGCGTAAAGAGTGCATTTTTATATAAGAGCTCTTTAAAATAAGCGAGTCAATATGCAATGTTAAATGTGTTCTGTTTTGCGTGAGGGGCGTTCCCCCTAACAAAACATCAATAAGAGCTCTTTTTATAAAACTATGAAACTAAAATTACAAAAAAATCAGACTTCTTTCTAAAGTTAACATCTATGGTATAAGTTAATTTGGCTCGTTCGCTTTATTATTATCCATTGGTAAAGGAACAGGATGATCGGATAAACTGCGTAAATAAAGCAAAAGATCGGCACGATCTTGGTCATTTTTAATTCCACGAAAAGACATAATAGTCCCAGGAAAAGCTTCACGTGGAGAACGTAGATAACGATCCAAAGTGATAAAATCCCATTTTTGATCAGAATGAGCACGCAATGCCCGTGAATAAGTAAAACCTGCTGCTGATGCCAAAGGGCGGTCAACAATCTTCCAGAGAACTGGACCAACACGCCCTGCTTCATTGCGTCCAGAAGTATGGCATATGGCACATTGGCGAAAAATTTTACGGCCATTTTCAAAATTGCCTTGTTGAAGGCGGCTATTTAGTGATAGGGAAACATCAGGTGCTTTTTGTTTTTCTTGAAATATATCATTCTTGGCAACTGTATGATGATATTGGACTGATGTAGGATGATCGTAAACTATATTGCTGAGTGTGAAAATCCCCACAATAGCAACCAGCACACATAAACAAGCACAAATAAAATAAATAAATCTCGGGCGATTCATAAAAACTCAAATGTTCACGGTTTCATTACAATTTTTAGTTTAAGCTTTTTCTTTATAACACACAATATCATAAATGCATCACAAATGACATTGGGAATCTTACAATGGCTCTTGAACCAATTATTCTTATTCCTGCCCGTATGGGCTCAACCCGTCTTCCTCAAAAAGCTCTCGCTGAAATTGGCGGAAAACCGATGATTGTTCATGTCGCAGAACAAGCCAAAAAAGCTGGAATAGGACGTACAATCGTTGCAACAGATCATAATGATATCGCTAAAGCTGTTGCAGATTATGGGCATGAATATATCATAACACGAGGTGATCATAAGTCTGGATCTGATCGTATTTATGAAGCTTTAGTGCGCATTGATCCTGAACAACGCTACAACGCCATTTTAAATATACAAGGTGACCTACCAACAATCATGCCTCGTGAAATCATTCGTGCACTACGCCCTTTAGAAAATAGCTTTACTGATATTGCAACCTTGGGTGCTCAAATCATTGAAGAAAATGAAACAAGAGATCCCAACGTTGTCAAAATCATTGGTACACCGCTTTCTCAAAATCGCCTTCGTGCTCTTTACTTTACGCGCGCCAAAGCACCTTATGGAGAGGGTCCTCTTTATCACCATATTGGAATATACGCCTATAGGCGCGAAGCACTTGAGAAATTTGTATCATTCAAACCCTCACCACTTGAGAAACGTGAAAAACTTGAACAATTACGTGCATTAGAAAACAATATGCGTATTGATGTGGAAATAGTCGATACAATTCCCTTAGGTGTAGATACACAACATGATCTCGATAGAGTTTGTGAGATTTTAGCATGAAAATACTTAAAAAAACTAATAAAATTTCTTTCCAAGGAGAATACGGCGCTAATTCCCATATTGCTTGCTCCAATATGTTCCCCAATATGGATGCTGTTCCCTCTGCTACTTTCGAAGACGCCCTTAATTTAGTGGAAAGCGGGAAAGCTGATCTTGCTATGATCCCTATTGAAAATACCCTTGCGGGACGCGTTGCAGACATTCATCATCTTTTACCGCAGTCATCTCTTTATATTATTGATGAATATTTTTTACCTATCCATTTTCAACTCATGGTTTTGCCCGGCGTTACACATGACGAAATTAAAACCGTCCACAGCCATACGCATGCCCTTGCACAATGCCGAAAAATCATACGAAACAACGGTTGGAAACCTGTTGTTTCTGCTGACACCGCTGGAGCTGCAAAATTTATAAAAAAAAATGCTAAACGTTCACAGGCTGCCTTAGCACCTTTAATCGCAGCAGAACTCTATGGACTTGATATTCTTGAAAGAGATGTTGAAGATAACCCTCATAATATTACCCGTTTTGTCATCCTTTCACGCTCCAAACGGCATGTCCCCAAACCTCAAAATGGCGAAAAAATCATCACCAGTCTTCTTTTTCGAGTGCGCAATGTCCCCGCTGCTCTCTATAAAGCTATGGGAGGATTTGCAACGAATGGTATCAATATGACAAAATTAGAAAGCTATCAAATTGGTGGAAATTTCAATGCAACACAATTCTTTGTTGATATTGAAGGACATCCTGAAGACCCGATGATGAAACTTGCCTTAGAAGAATTATCTTTCTTTTCTGCAGAACTGCGTATTATCGGTACTTATCCAGCACAAAACGATCGAACATCGTATATATAAAAGCAATTAAGCTGCCATCATTTTTATTGATATCAAAAAACATCATAAAAATTTCATAATGCAACGCATCTTGAAAGGGCTCGTTTTTTCTACTCAACACCCTTCATAAACACTGAAGAAGAAAAAACAGCTCGTAATAGAATATATAAATTATTTTCATAATATTTTCTCACAAATTATATCATGATAAACCGCAATTCAACTCGTATAAAAACCAGTGTAAAAAAACACAGTAACCAAAAATAAAAACGCTTGTACCATCTATTTCCCTTTATATATTCAAAGAGAGCCTCTTGAGAAAAGTCATTTCCTCTGACAATATTCCAATAAAGATAACGAACTTCTAAATTAGCTCTCAAAACAATTCAAATTATTATACATAATAGAGCATTCGAATCTCTTAGATTAATATCATTCTAAACATGGTTTAAAACTAAAAAATGCAACTTAGCCCTGATTTTAGCGTTAAGTTTAAACTTGTATCTTTATAAAAACTGATTTATGATTCACCTCACTTTAGAAAAAAGGAGAGGATAATGAAAAAAGTCTTCACGCGAGGATTATTAGCCGCAAATATTCTCGCCTACTCTAGTGTTGCATTTGCTGGCTTTGGTGAAAAAAAATGGAATTTTGCGCGGGATGAAAGTGTTGTGATCACACCATCCTATACATTCCAGCAAGGAGTTGAATACTCTTGTAATACCTTTAAACCGAAGAAAGTATCCTTTACTTTATCATACTCTGCCCCTTCTGATTTAAACAAATTGAGAATTTTTGTTGATGATGAAAAGAAAATAACCCATGATAAAGAAAAGAAAATCTTTACCCTAAAAAATATAAAATCTCTTCATATAAGTTTTCCTTGGTCAGGACATTATATTTTTAAAAATATTACGAACAAAAAAGTTGTTGGAACAGATTGTGACACAGGAGGTTATGATTAACAATATTTCTATAACATCTAAATTTGAGTAGAGTTATTCTTTTTTTCAGGTGTTTTTTTCAAAATACGGCATAATGAGCTATTAAAAATAATCGCTGAAGAGGTTATTTTTATACTAATATGGCAAACCTTAAGCTGCTCATAAGGTTAGATATTAAATAACTTTTGCGAAAACTAAAAGACTAAACTTAAATTGTTCTGTATTTTCTACTATCAGAGCTATTTTTTTAATAAGAATATAACTTCTATCTTCGCAACTGCTTTATTTTAAGTACTATAAAGCACATCGTACCCAAATCACTTAGATAAACAGAAAAGTAAAATTTGCATCTACAGATGCATTCCTCACTGCACTTTAAGTCATACTCATTCAGCTTTTTATAAAAATTTATCTCGCTTTTCCCTCCTTATTAAAGAATATAATTATTTGAAACTATAAAATGTCGCTTATATCGAATAAGAACCATTTTTATGCTTATAAAATCATTACCCTCTTATTTCTATAGCGTTTAATGTTGCATCTTCTCTTGCTGAGTACAATCCCTTAAAAATATATGAAATCTTTTCTCAAATAATGGAAATTCATATATTGATCCATTTTGTGATGAACATCAATGTTTTTTAATTAAAAGAACAAGCACGCAAAAAAGAGCGATAACATTTATTTAGTATTTATATTCATATATGTTAAAAGCAAAAGTATTACATATTTGATATTCTCATTCACTATAGAAATGAAGTGGTTCTCTTGTACGATATTTAAGATATTGACTTATCATTATAAGAGTTCGATTTTTTATAATGAATTACAACCACGAATAAAGTAAGATTCTCTCATCTTAAATCTCATATTGAAATCAATTAAATTTGTTTCCTTGAAAGTTACAAATGGAAGTGATGTGTGAGTAAAAACGATTAAAAAAGGAATAAAAATGCTTCTTATAAAGCCTCTCAAGTGCAAGAGATCGCAACATTGGGAGTTGTTAAGTAGTATGAGGGCTAAAATTTATACTTTTATTAAGCATAAAGAGGATAGTGCACAATGGATTTATACCTCAAGGGAAGCATATATACTATTTATGAGTGGAGTTTGAAATATAGTTAAGAGTATTGAACAATAGCTCTTTAAAAAGCCTGTGAATGTACAACATTAAATGTATTATGTTTGGGATGTTTTGTATAGAGGAGCAACACCATTAAAGCAATATTTTATAATTATTTAAATAGCACTCTTCCCCCTAACTTTCGAATGTTAGCCAATTACATGATCTATCTGCTTTATTTTCCTTTTTTATCGTTGCAAATTTTTAATCATTCAATTTCGTAGTTTTAGAACAGACGTACCTATCTTAAAACTCTTACATGTTTCAGCGAATGAGAATAATTATACATTCAGACGATCTTAAGCGAAAAGATATTTTCATACCAAATAAATATGAAGAGCTACTGCTATAAAAACTGGTAAATCCACAATCTCTTTGTTGTTTATATGTCAATAAATTAAACGCAAAGGAAAATTCTTCGTCTTTCTTAGGATATTTTTCGTTTCTGAGCTTGATTTTTCATTCCAAATCGACAATATGAACTTGGGAGGTTGGTGGTGGACGAACTACTCGCCAACTGGGTCAGGTCTGGAAAGAAGCAGCCCCAACGAGTTCTGGTACGGGTCATTGTTCCAACCTCCTATTTTGCTGAAGAAATTATTTTTTTATACTGTCTTTTAGCGAGGTATTTTTAATCTTCAGAGCGGCATTTGTATGCAGCAAATAAAGGGATTTTGTTGTTTTTAAACAAATTGTCCCATAAATAATTTGATTAAGAAAAAATCCTTTTATATGAGACTACAGTATTGATCTATGCTTTTGTATTATCAAAATGTACGCATAAAGAACTTCGAAGTTGGAAATATTCATGGAAAATTTACCGGTAGAAACAGCCTATCGTGTTCTTGCTCGTAAATATCGGCCCCAAAACTTCTCTGACCTCATTGGTCAGGAAGCTATGGTGCGTACTCTCACCAACGCCTTTGAAAAAGGTCGTATTGCACAAGCGTGGATGTTAACAGGGATTCGTGGCGTAGGTAAAACCACAACAGCACGTATTTTGGCACGTGCGCTTAATTATAAAACAAAAGATATTGACCAACCAACAACTGTATTGGACTCTCTTGGTGAACATTGCACACAAATTATCGAAGGGCGCCATATTGATGTTATAGAAATGGATGCCGCTTCTCATACGGGCATTGATGATATTCGTGAAATTATTGAACAAATACGCTATCGTCCTGTTTCTGCACGCTATAAAGTTTATATTATCGATGAAGTACATATGCTCTCAACACAAGCCTTTAATGGTTTATTGAAAACTCTTGAAGAACCACCTTCCCATGTGAAATTTATTTTTGCCACAACAGAAATTCGCAAAGTTCCTATTACAATTCTTTCGCGTTGCCAACGTTTTGATTTGCGACGTATTGAATCAAAAGCTTTGAGTGCACATTTGCGCCAAATTGCGAAATATGAAAAGGTAGAAGTAGAAGATCAAGCGCTCTCTATGATTGCCCGTGCTGCAGAAGGATCTGCACGTGATGCATTATCCATTTTTGATCAAGCAATCGCCCATAGCAATGGCAATGTTAATGCTATTGCGGTGCGTACAATGTTAGGATTAGCGGATCAAGCACGTATTATTGATCTTTTTGAATTTATCATGAAGGGCGATGTTGTCAATGCGTTACATGAATTACGCAGTCAATATGAAGCAGGTGCTGATCCTCTTACTATATTGACAGAACTAGCCGATTTTAATCATCTGGTCACACGTTTACGTTTTACACCAGAAATAGTGGAAGATTTCTCTCTGACTGAAGAACAACGTTTAAGAAGTTTAGACTTTTCAAAAAAACTTTCCGTTCCTATTTTATCCCGAAACTGGCAAATGTTACTCAAAGGTTTACAGGAAGTTAATCAAACTGCACGTCCTCTTCAAGCCGCTGAAATGCTTTTAATTCGTCTTGCTCACACGGCTGACTTACCAACTCTTGATGAGGCTTTAAAAAAGCTTACGCAAGAAAAAACGCCTCTCACACTGGTTAAAAATTCTTCTCATCAAGAATCTACAAATGCAAATAATATAACAAAAGAAACAATGGTCGGAGCCCATGCTTCCTCGAGCGTTTCAAATATATTAGCCGATCAATCAGATTTAAAAAGCTCTTTGAAAAACCAATTAGATCATTCCTTACAACCAGAAAATTTAGTTAAAAATCAAAACCATGACAAAATCAACGCCCAAGAAGTAACAGAAATTCTAGAAACTTCTCAATCTACTGATTTTTCTGAAAAGATTGCAAATTTATCGCATTCTGTCACGCAAACAACAGAAAAGATTACTGAACCTAAAACTCTCGTGATTAATTCTTTGCACGATATTGTTCAATTAGCCGAACAGCATAATGACGTTCCTTTCAAACTCCTTGTTAAAGAATTTGTTCATCCTGTTTCTTTTGAAGCGGGGCATATTACCTTGAGACTTTCTGAAAATACCCCACAATTTCTTGCTCATGATATAGAAAAAAAGATATCTCAATGGACTGAAAAACGCTGGACAATAACTTTTGTTAATGAAGGAGGTGGCCCAACCTTACAGGAGGAAAGTATAGCGATTCAAAAGACTCTTTTTTCCAATGCAGAAACAGATCCTGATATCGCGAAAATCCTCAATCATTTCCCAGAAGCAAAAATTGTCGATATTCGACTCAATAAAGAAGAAAATGATCTTGATTTACTCCCCAATACCTTTAAAAATGCTGATATTTTTAAAAATAAAAATGATATCAATGATGAATAAGGATACCTATTCCTATGCGTGAAATGATGAGCATGATGAAAAAAGCCAAAGAAATGCAAGAAAAAATGCAGAAGATTCAGGAGGAAATAGCTAATCTGCAAGCTGTGGGCACTGCAGGGGGTGGTCTCGTCAATATCACTTTAAATGGCAAAAATATTATAACAGCAATTCAAATTGATCCTTCATTACTCAAACCTGAGGAAGCTGAAATTCTTGAAGATCTCATTATGGCGGCTTATAATGAAGCAAGAACAAAAATCGAAGTCGCAATAGAAGAAAAAACCAAAAGTATGACCGCAGGGCTACCACTCCCATCAGGTTTCAAGCTTCCATTTTAATGAAACGGATTTTTTCCGTGGGACAAAAATATGTCTAAATACATTGCAGGACCTGAAATTGAACGTCTCATTCAGATTTTATCACGGTTACCAGGTCTTGGTCCACGTTCAGCACGTCGTGCTGCGCTTCATCTTATCAAAAAAAAAGAGACATTGCTGGAGCCTTTAGGAGCGGCTATACAAGCAGCTATAGAAAAAGTCGGCATTTGTTCTGTTTGTGGAAATGTCGATACCATTGATCCTTGTTCAATTTGCACAGATTTACGCCGCGATGATACAACAATCATTGTTGTTGAGGATATTGCTGATCTGTGGGCTCTTGAGCGCGCAAAAACTTTAGCCGCACGTTACCATGTGTTGGGTGGACGACTCTCCCCCTTAGATGGAATAGGCCCTGATGAACTCAATATTGCCACCTTAATACAACGTGTTGTACAAAACCCTATTACGGAGATTATTCTTGCTGTCAATGCGACTGTCGAAGGTCAAACAACTGCTCACTATATCACCGATCAGCTTTCCAATTTTCCAGTTAAAATTACGCGACTTGCTCATGGTGTCCCTGTAGGAGGCGAGCTTGATTATCTTGATGACGGAACTTTAGCAGCAGCTGTACAAGCAAGAACAAATCTTTAAAAATTTCTTTCTCTTACCTGTTATTTCGTTTTATTTACTATTATTTCTTTGTATGGGGAAAATATTCAAGTGATAAAGAAAAAACTCTCACTTTTAAACGACTTTGGTCCTGGTATTCTAGTATGTTTACTCATATCAGCCTTAGCTTATGGCTTAGAAGTCGTAGAAAAACAGCTTTTTGGACAAGCTTGGCTTGAAAGCATTGTTTTGGCAATTCTTTTAGGATCGATTATCCGTAGTTGTTTTCCTTTGCCAACATATTTTCAAAAAGGTATCACCTTTTGTGCAAAAACACTTCTCGAAATTGCTATCGTTCTTCTAGGAGCAAGCATTAGCATTAACGCAGTCCTTTCAGCTGGCTGGAATTTGCTTGCTAGTATCATATTCGTGATATTCGTAACGATTATCCTGAGCTTTGCCATCGGCCGACTTTTCGGGCTTTCTACACACTTAGCAATGCTGGTCGCTTGTGGGAATGCTATTTGTGGCAATTCAGCTATTGTCGCCGTTGCACCTGTCATAAAAGCAAAACATGACGATGTAGCCGCGTCAATTGCCTTCACTGCTCTTTTAGGAATTCTTATTATTTTATTTCTACCCTTTTTACATCCGTCTCTGAATTTGTCATTTAGCCAATATGGTGTGCTTGCTGGCATGGTTGTTTATGCTGTACCACAGGTTTTAGCAGCAACAGCATCTGTCTCTTTTCTGAGTGTTCAAATTGCAACAATTGTCAAATTAGTACGGGTTCTCATGTTAGGCCCTGTTATTTTTACTCTATCAATCATTTATCGCCGATCAGCACAAACACGCTTGCGTTTACATACCCTCGTCCCATGGTTTATCATTGGCTTTATTATCATGATGCTTGTTCGCTCAAGTGGTCTTATCCCTGAAAAGGCTATCAATCCCATCAAATTTATTGCCCAGTTGTTTACTGTTATCTCAATGGCTGCACTAGGATTAGGTGTTGATATCCGATCACTAAAAAAAGCAGGATGGCGCGTCATTTTGGCTTCAACCTGCTCCATAATTATTCTCGGTATTTGTAGCCTTATCATGATACAATTAAATGATTTAAATCATATAACATTTTAAATGTGTATTGATTATTATTTTTTCAACGTAGTATGCAATCAACCCAAAGTCCTCATTATTATTAAAATCAGTTCTTTCATAAACCAGAAAAAGTTCTAAAATACTGCTCATTATTCTATACAAAAAATTGAAAGAGCTGATATTTAAGTGAAAACTGTCAAATTTGCTTTTCAGTCCATAATGATTTGCAACAGGGTAGTATCGAAATACGTAACTCATGCAAAACAATGCCATTTCTTTCATCTGCTCTCATTACGCTGAGGTTTTTATATAAAGACGGATAGAATATATTCTTATTTGGAAAAAATGTGGGGTCATAACTTTTCCTCTTTTAAATTACTTTTACTTACTATGTAATACAAGTGGCATCATCGTACTATTTGATAGCTTAAAAGTTGTGACAATCCTTACATTTAAACGATTCGTGAAAGGAGTTTTTATTCTTTTCTTCAACAGTTTTGATTCATACGCTAACTCCGCTTGTAATATACAAGCTAATAACTTTAATTGTTTCACCATAAGTAGATTTAAAATAAGAGAATCTTATAATACTCAAGATACTCATTCAAAAAGTGATAAAAATAAGGATTAAATCAACATCTCGTTCTATCCCATAAAAAGATATTGTTGCTTATTGGCACTAGTAACTTTCTTACAAATGAAATATACGATAATGAAAATATTAAAAATACAGCAGGACTTTTATTTATCGTTTTATTCAACTAAAATATTTTTATGCTTATCCTTGCTATAGATACTGCTTCAATTTATTGTGCTGTTGCGCTTATTCGTCATAAATCTGTTATTGCGCGTATCAATGAGCGCATGAACAAAGGACATGCTGAAAAACTTATTGGGCAGATTACACAAATAATGACACAAGCCAATATGACGCTTGATCAAGTTGAGCGTATTGCTGTCAATATTGGACCTGGGTCATTTACTGGTGTACGTGTCGGTGTTGCAACAGCGCGCGCTTTGGCATTAGCACTTGAAATACCAGCTATTGGTGTGAGTGCTCTTGAAGCGTTAGCAGCACAAGTCATAAACAGTAAAAGTACAGCATCGGCAATTACTGTTGTCATTGAAGCAGGGAGAGGAATGTTCTACCATCAAAATTTTCATAATGATCTCACACCTTTGGGAGAGCCGGCATTAAAAACAATTGAAAATATCCTCGAAGATTTGCCAAAAAAAACCCGACTGACTGGCTCAGCTGCTGATGTCGTTGTGGAGCATGTTAAAAACCATAAAATATACGAAAAAATTGTCCTAGAAAAAATCCCCTGCGAAGCGGCCGATATTGTAAACTATGCTTATCTTGCTGCAAACAAACAATCAAAAAATTCACCTCGCCCACTCTATCTACGCAGCGCTGATGCAAAACAACAAACCAATTTTGCTTTACCACAAAAAAAATAATGCCCAAATTTTCATTGACAAAAAAGAATTTTGGAATTGCTCCGCTACAAGTTAATGATAGTGCTTCTCTTCATCAAATTCATCAGCATTGTTTTACCCCTTCTTGGGAAAAACAAGCTTTTGATAATTTCTTAACAGATCACTCTATCTTCGGACACAAAGTTTTTCTCATTGATCGCTCTGATCAAATTTTAGGCTTTTGCCTATGCCGTCTCATCCTTGATGAAGCAGAAATCATCACAATTGCTGTTCATCCTCATTATCGTCAACAAGGAATTGGTACCTTTCTTATCGAAAGCACAGTTCACCATCTTCACGACAAGGGCGCCATAAAATTATTCTTGGAAGTAGAAGCCACAAATCTTTCTGCTTTGAACCTTTATCAACGCTTTGAATTTCAAAAAATTTCTGAACGTCTTGCCTACTACGCGTCAAAAAATGGTCGTGGTGATGCAATTATCATGCAAAAAACTTTTAAGCAAATAGATTGAGATTTGTGTAAAAAACATTTACACATGCGCTATGAATAAAGTAAATCCTAAAAATACGCCTCCTGTTGCTCCTAAAAAGGTTTTTATCAAAACCTATGGATGTCAAATGAACGTTTATGATAGCCAACGGATGACTGATAGTCTCAGTTCGCAAGGCTATGTGACAACACAAATTCCCAATGATGCCGATCTTATTCTTGTTAATACCTGTCATATTCGTGAAAAAGCAGCAGAAAAACTTTATTCTGATCTCGGTCGTTTGCGCGTTATGCGTCAAGAGCGCACACCTGATAAACCCCTTATGGTTGGTGTAACAGGTTGTGTTGCACAAGCTGAGGGAAGTGAAATCTTGCGCCGTGCTCCAACAGTGGATCTTGTTATTGGTCCGCAAATGTATCATCGCTTGCCAGAATTGTTAGAAAAAGCCAAACAAGGGAAAAAAATTATCGAAACAGACTATGCTGTTGAAGATAAATTTGCTCATTTGCCGCCCCATAATAAACATGCAGTAAGAAAACGAGGTGTTAGCGCATTTTTAACAGTGCAGGAAGGTTGCGATAAATTTTGCACTTTTTGTGTTGTTCCGTACACACGCGGTGCTGAAATATCACGATCCGTTGAACAAATTACTGAAGAGGCCCTTCAACTCATCGAAGCGGGTGTCAAAGAAATTACGCTGCTTGGACAAAATGTCAATGGTTGGCATGGACAAAGTGCTGATGGCAAAACTTGGCGTCTTGGCGATCTTCTTTATCATCTCGCAAAACTCGATGGTTTAAAGCGTTTGCGTTACACAACCAGCCACCCACGTGATATGGATGATAGCCTTATTGCCGCGCATCGAGATCTTGATATGTTAATGCCTTACCTCCATCTTCCTGTTCAATCAGGTTCAGATCGCATCTTAAAAGCCATGAACCGACAACACAAAAGCTCTCATTATCTTCATCTTATCGAAAAAATTCGAACCGTACGGCCAGATATTGCCTTTTCAGGCGATTTTATTGTAGGATTTCCAGGAGAAACAGATGAAGACTTTGAAGAAACCATTAAACTTATTCAACAAGTACAGTACAGTTCAGCTTATTCTTTTAAATATTCCCCCCGTCCTGGAACAGTGGGAGCCACAATGAAAAATCATGTTGATGAATCTGTAAAAGATGCCCGACTTCAACATTTACAAATCCTTCTCCTTGAGCAACAAAATGCATTTTTGCGTTCTAAAATTGGTCAAAAAACGAACGTTCTCATCGAAAAACCTGGACGTCACTCAGGGCAAATGGTAGGACGTTCCCCTTGGCTTTTACCTGTTGTCGTCGATACAGAAGCCTCTACAGGTAGCGTGATAGAAATTCATATTAAAAATGCAAGCTCAAACAGTTTTGTTGGTGAAGTGACAAATAGATAGACATGCCTCTAACACCTTGTTCACAATAAATATTTTGGAAAACTCTTTTATTTTAAAAGAAAATGATTACATCTAAAGCGTGCACTTTTTGTAAAAAATTGTCTTTTATAAAGTTTACTTAACAAAATGTGCAATATTTATGTAGATATGGAGAATAGGCTGAAAGCTTCAACCGAAAAAATAAAGCGTATTAAAGAAAAAGTAAATACGTCCCTTGAAAAGGCTGATACCTTGAAACAAACAAGCGCTTCAGATCTGAGCCAAGTTGTTTTGATTTTCGAAAATAATCAATATGCAAAAGCAGTTTTTGGTAAATTTGACGAAAATCTCGCTTATATCGAAAAAAAACTCGAACTTAGTATTCATCCGCGTGGTAATGAAGTCTTAATCCGTGGAAATATTTCCGTTATAAAACATGCGCAATATGTATTGCAGCAGCTTTATGAACGTGCCAAAACACATCAAGAGCTCACTTTATCAGATATAAAAGGAGCGATTGCTATGGCAAATATACCAAAGAAGCAGAAAGAAGACACAATAACACACAAATCTGCAACGAAACGTATACCAGCACGGTTGAGTACCCATAAAAAAATAATTCATGCAAGAACTCCAACACAAGACGCTTACATAAGTGCTATGGAGCATACTGAACTTGTGTTTGGTGTAGGACCAGCAGGAACAGGAAAAACGTATCTTGCTGTTGCTCATGCTGCAATGCTTCTAGAACGTGGTATCATTGAACGAATTATTCTCTCACGTCCGGCTGTTGAAGCTGGAGAACGTCTTGGTTTTCTTCCCGGTGATCTCAAAGAAAAAGTCGACCCATATTTACGACCACTTTATGATGCTCTTTATGATATGATGCCCGCTGAAAAAATAGAACGCATTTTAGCTTCTGGTGTCATAGAAATTGCTCCTCTCGCCTTTATGCGCGGACGAACACTTGCCCATGCTGCTGTTATTCTTGATGAGGCACAAAATACTACGCCCATGCAAATGAAGATGTTCCTCACACGTCTTGGAGAAGGAACGCGTATGATCGTTACCGGTGACGTAAGCCAAATTGATTTGCCTACAGGGCAAAAATCAGGTCTCATTGAAGCAGTTCGCATTCTTTCAAATATAGAAAATATTGCAATTGTGCATTTTGATGAAAAAGATGTTGTACGCCATCCACTTGTTGCTGCTATCGTTCGTGCTTATGATCGTGATTCCGAAATACAAAATAAAAAAAAATCATTCGCATGCGATGCATTAAAAAATGAATTTGATTCATCATGATTATTATTGATATAATGATTAAAAGCGCAGGGTGGAATGATGAGAAAATGCTTTATAATATCACTGAAAAAGCATTAATGACGACTATGCATCATGTTTCATTGGGAAATGCTGTAAGCGAGATTAGCCTGCTTTTTACGGATGATGAACATATGGCACAAATCAATGCACAATGGCGCAACAAAAACAAATCTACTAATGTACTATCTTTTCCTGCTTTTCCACTTAAAGCTGGAAATCGACCTGGTCCCATGCTCGGTGATATTATTATTGCCCGAGAAACTGTTGTTTTCGAAGCAGAGAAAGAAGGAAAAACATTTCAAGACCATTTAACACATATGATTGTTCATGGTATCTTGCATCTTCTTGGTTATGACCATGAAACTGATGATGAAGCATATAAAATGGAAAAGCTCGAAAGAGAAATTCTTCAAAAGCTTTCCATAAAAGATCCTTACGCATAATTGTCTATCAATGATAAAATTTAACTTTTAAAATCAATATTACCAGCATACCATTTAAAGCCTCTTATTTATCTGTTATAAAAGAAAGTCTAGAAGATTTCAAAACCATGGCAAACAAAATAAATGCACAAAATAATAGTCAAGCATCTTCTAATAATGAAAAAGACCCCTCTCAACAGACGAATCATACAGAAAAATATTCCCTGATGAATCATTTATTTTCATTCTTACGGGGTCGAAATTGTGCATCTACGTCACTGCGCGATGATCTTACCGTTGCACTCACGACTAACAATGAAAAAGATACCGCCCTCTTCTCACCTGAAGAACGTACTATGCTGCATAACATTTTACGCTTACGTGAAGCACGCGTGGATGATGTTATGATACCTCGTTCTGAAATCGAAGCATTAGAAATAAACACCTCTCTTGGAGAAACCCTTAAATGTTTTGCAAAAATTGGTCATTCTCGTATCCCCGTTTATGCTGAAACTTTAGATGATCCGCGCGGCATGATCCATATCCGCGATATTCTTAACTACATCACTCGCTTTATTATCAATCCAACAAAAACCGAACAAAAATCCGATTTTCTTCAATTAAACCATACAGACTTGCATACTCCAATTGGTGAATTGGATTTGATCCGAACAGTTCTCTTTGTTCCCAGTTCTATGCTTGCAAGCAAATTATTAACACGGATGCAAACTACACGAACTCAAATGGCTTTAGTTATTGATGAACATGGAGGAACAGATGGTCTCGTTTCAATGGAAGATATTGTTGAGTTAGTCGTTGGAGATATCGAAGATGAACATGATAATGTCGACAATGCTATCGTACGTGAACCAAATAATAAATGGCTCGTTGATGCAAGAACTGAACTAGAAGATGTGGAGAAAGCTCTTGGTCCTGATTTTATCGTAGGAGAATATGGTGATGAAGTTGATACTATTGGTGGTTTGATCGTCTCAATTCTTGATCGCATTCCTGCCAAAGGTGAAATTGTCGAAGCTGTACCTGGCTATAGATTTCGTATTTTAGAAGCTGATAAACGCCGGATCAAACGGTTGCGCATTTTTCGCATTCCCAAAAATGAGAATCTTGAGAACAATGCCATCCCTAAAGAATAGTCCAGCGTTTTTAAACAATTTCATCGTTTTTTTGTTCTCTGTTACAGGCTGGAAGCGCCAAGCATGGATATTTCTGTGTGGTGCTCTTACTTCTTTTGCACTTCCACCCTTTTATTTAACACCTCTTTGCTTTTTAACTTTCCCTCTCTTTATTGTTTTACTTGACTCAATACAGTCCACCAAAAACAATAAAAAACATTTTTTTACTTACGCTTTAAGCTGTGGAACATTTGGTTTTAGTTATTTTATTTGCGGACTTTGGTGGCTATGCAATGCTTTATTAACAGATCCAGATTCTTTTGGTTGGGCAGTCCCATTAGCCATTTTATTCCCTCCACTCTACCTTTCTTTTTATTGGTTTTTTTCTGGTTTCATTGTCGGTTTATTATGGACAAAAGGAATAGCACGCTTTTTTGTTTTAGCCTTTGCATTAGGATTATCCGAGTGGTTGCGTGCGTTTTTATTCACAGGATTTCCATGGAATTCTCTTGGCTATACAGCCATGCCAACCCCAGTGTTCATGCAATCTGATGCAATCGTAGGACTTTACGGAATGAATATTCTTGCTGTCTTAGCCTACAGTTTGCCAACTGTTTTATTAACGGATGAAAAAAAGAAAGTGGCACTTTCTCTTTGCTTATCACTTATATTAATTCACTGTGGTTTTGGGTTTTATCGTCTTCATACTATAGAAAACACAGCTGAAGATCAAAAAAGTGCTTATTGGGTGCGCATTGTTCAACCGTCCATCCAACAAAATATAAAATTGCGTGATAATACACGAGAATCTATGTTGGAAGCGCATATGAAGCTAAGTGCAACGCCAACAACCGATCAAAATTCAGAACCCGATTTTATCGTATGGCCTGAAGCTTCCGTTCCTTACCTTCTCTATGATAACTCATCTATCACAATGCGCATTGCCACTCTTTTAAAACCTAAACAATGGGCTATCGTTGGAGCAATACGCGCCAGCAATGATCTACCTCATTCCCAAACACAATATTTTAATACAATTGCAGTCATTAATGCTCAAGGTAATATTTTAAATACTTCCGATAAACTTCATTTGGTTCCTTTTGGTGAGTATCTTCCTTATCAGAATTTATTGAAAAAAATTGGATTGCGTACCCTTGCCGATAATATTGGTGGATATAGTGCTGCAAGTGTGCGCAAAATTGTTACAATGCCAAACGGATTTTCTTATCTACCCTTGATTTGTTATGAAGCAATATTTCCCCATGAAATGACTTTTAAAGGCTCCCCGCCTCAAGCAATTATTAATATTACAAATGATGCATGGTTTGGTGTAACACCTGGACCCTATCAACATCTTCAACAAGCACAGCTTCGTGCCGTTGAACTGGGAACCCCCCTCATACGGGCAGCCAATAATGGCATATCAGCTGTTATTGATTCTTATGGACGAATCGTTGTAGCTCTTCGACAAAATGCTGTGGGCATTATTGATTCACGAGTTCCATCATCCATTACCCCTATAGGAAGCAATGAATACAGAACTTTCTCTACTTTTATCTTATTCATCCTTATGCTATTGTGTCGTATTGGTTTTGGTTTTACAAAACAGCTTAAATGATTCAAGTGCCCTTTGTACGGTATTATGTTGCGTGTACCAGTAATATTGGGAAAAAATATTACATATTGTTTTAATTATATGATAAATCAACTGCGCATAAATATGATGTTGGTTTAGAAGAAAAATGCTGGAAATAAAGAGTTGCATTATGACCGAAACTAAAAAAAAACCTGACCCTATAGATATCTATGTTGGAACTCGTATCCGTTTACGTCGTAATATTTTAGGACTCACTCAAGAGAAACTAGGTGAAAAATTAGGAATTACTTTTCAGCAAATCCAAAAATATGAAAAAGGAACAAACCGTATTGGTGCCAGCCGTCTTCAAGCGATAGCGGAAATTATGGATGTTCCTGTTTCTTACTTTTTTGATAAAGGTATTACCTCCCAACAAGTAGAGGGTTTTGCTGAAAGTGAACACAATTTTATAGACTTTTGTTCTAGCAGCGAAGGGATTCAACTCATGCGCGCTTTTACAAATATATCTGATGCTAAAGTGCGTCGAAAAATTATTGACTTGGCAAAAGCACTTTCTGAGGAAGATTTGACAAATAAGTTATAAATTAAAATTATATCTTTTCTCTTTTATTCATATACATTTGCATTGACTATTTGCTGTAGAATTAGCAAATGGTGACGACTTTAGTAAGCAATTGATTAAATCGTTGGTTTTCTTTTTTGAAGGAGTTCCTATGCCGCATCAAGATTATCTTTTTACGAGCGAATCGGTATCGGAAGGACATCCTGATAAAATTTGTGATCGTATTTCCGATGAAATCGTTGATATGATCTATAAAGAAGCTGAAAAGACTGGTACTGATCCATGGTTAGTACGCGTTGCCTGTGAAACTCTCGTCAGTGTCAACCGTGTTGTTATCGCTGGTGAAGTACGTGTTCCCGATACGCTATTAAAAAAAGATAAAAATAAAGAATTCATCTATGATGAAACTAGCTTTCCACTCATTAATCCCACACGTTTTCGTACAGCAGCCCGCCGTGCTATTCGTACCATTGGCTATGAACAAACAGGCTTCCATTGGAAAACTGTTAAAATTGATGTTCTTTTGCGCCCACAATCAGCTGATATAGCAAGAGGGGTTGATAATGCTACGGATCGGCATGGTGAAGAAGGAGCAGGTGATCAAGGCATCATGTTTGGATATGCTTGCCGTGAAACACCTGATCTCATGCCTGCGCCAATTTATTATGCGCATAAAATTCTCAAACTTCTTGCCGCAGCCCGTCATAAAGGAGAGGGAGAAACTGGAAAATTAGGACCAGATGCTAAAAGCCAAATAACCATACGTTATAAAAATGGAAAACCGATGGAGGTCACATCCATTGTTCTTTCAACGCAGCACCTTGATGAAAGCTGGGATTCCAATAAAGTACGTACAGTGGTTGAACCTTACATTCGCCAAGCTTTACATGACATTCCCATTGCAGCTCAATGCAGTTGGTATATTAACCCAACAGGAAAATTTGTCATTGGAGGACCTCAAAGCGATGCCGGATTAACGGGACGCAAAATTATTGTGGATACTTACGGAGGTGCAGCACCCCATGGAGGCGGTGCTTTTTCAGGAAAAGATACAACAAAAGTTGATCGTTCTGCTGCCTATGCGGCACGCTATCTGGCTAAGAATATTGTTGCTGCTGATTTAGCAGAGAGATGCACCATTCAACTCTCCTATGCAATTGGTATTGCACAACCTTTATCTATTTATCTTAATCTTCATGGAACAGGAAAAGTCGATGAAAAAGTTATTGAAGAAGCCATCCGCAAAATAATGGACCTTTCACCTACCGGCATTCGAAAACATCTTGACCTCAATAAACCTATTTATGCGAAAACAGCTGCCTATGGTCACTTTGGTCGTAAACCAAAACACGATGGTTCGTTTTCATGGGAAAAAACTGATCTCGTGAAAACGCTTCAAACAATGATCCAAATCCCATGATTAAACATAATATACGTAAGAGTGAAGCATTTTTTGGACGCCGACAAGGAAAACAACTTCGAAACAGTCAGCTTACACGTATACAAATGCTTCTCCCCAATTTGAATATTGATTTAAATGTCCCTCCTCCCTTAAACCTTACATCCTTATTTTCAAGCAAAGTAAGAGAAATTCGACTTGAAATCGGTTTTGGTGGAGGTGAACATTTACTTCATGAAATGGAATATTTTCCAAAAACCGGTTTTATCGGCGTCGAGCCCTTTATCAATGGCATGGCAAAAATATTATCGTCTCTTGAACAGCATCAAAACCATCAAAATCGTCTTCGCCTCTATAATGATGATGCTACACGCCTTCTTGATTGGCTCCCTGATAACTCACTTGATGGAATAGACCTCTTCTATCCTGATCCTTGGCCGAAAAAGAAACACTGGAAACGACGCTTCATCAACATAAAAAATCTTAACCGTTTTGCTCGTGTTCTTAAAATAGGGAAATTTTTGCGCTTTGCTAGCGATATAGACAGTTATGTAAACTGGACTTTGTACCATTGTGCACAACATGATCACTTTGAATGGAAAGCAGAAAGCCCTCAAGACTGGAAACTCCCTTATCCACTATGGAGGGGAACCCGCTATGAAGCAAAAGCTTTACGCGAAGGACGAACGCCTGCCTATCTTACCTTTATCAAGAAATAAGTGATCAAACGCTTTTCTCATAAACAACTTGAAAAATTTTGAATTTAAGAGTATCAATAGTTAAATTCTTGGTCTTATGATGAAGAGTGGGCCGTTGGACCCGCTCTTTTTTAATATCATAAAACTGATGAAACCAACTTGGATAAAATGTATGAACGAAGCTGAAAAAATAAGCAATCTTGACGAACCACGCCTGTTTGAAGAAGATGGTATCGAAGCACAGGTTGCTGCTCTTGTCATACCACTACTTAAACCTTTAGGTTTTCGTTTGGTTCGTGTGAAACTTCTTGGTCAAAATGGTTTAACACTTCAAATTATGGTTGAACGTGCCGATGGTTCTATGACCATAGAAGATTGTGAAACTGTTAGTCGAACAGTTTCTCCCCTCCTTGATGTACAAAATGTTATTGAACGCAAATATCATTTAGAAATCTCATCACCTGGAATTGATCGTCCATTGGTAAGAAAATCTGATTTTTTTCATTGGCAAGGGCATCTTGCAAAAATTGAAACCAAAATAACAATTGATGGGCGCCGAAAATTTCGTGGGACACTTACAAATATCACGCAAGATGGATTTATTTTAAACACTGATAAAGCTGCTTATGGAGAAGCCATGTATACCCCTATTTCCTTTTGTGATATCATAAATGCGCATTTAGTGCTTACCGATGAGCTTATTCGCGATGCATTGAAACAAAATAAAGATTTAAGTCAACAATTCATTGCCGAAGAGAACGCTAACAACTCTATACAGACGCTCAATTTCAAAAAATAATATCACTGGGAAATACCCATCGTGTGGCACAAAGAAGGAGAAAATTGATGGCTACAAGCGCTAACAGGCTTGAGATTCTGCAAATTGCAGATGCTGTTGCACGTGAAAAGTCAATCGACCGTGAAATTGTCATTTCTGCGATGGCTGATGCTATTCAAAAAGCAGCACGTTCTCGTTATGGTCAAGAAACCAATATTCGTGCTGAAATCAATTCTAAAACAGGTGAAATTAAATTACAGCGCCTGCTTAAAATCGTTGATGTCGTTGAAGACTATACAACGGAAATTACTTTGTCTGATGCTCTCAAACGTCAAACAGAAGCAAAAATTGGTGATTTTTTTGCTGATCTTTTACCTCCTATGGATTTTGGACGTATCGCAGCACAATCTGCTAAACAGGTTATTGTACAAAAAGTACGCGATGCAGAGCGCGATCAGCAATATGAAGAATTCAAAAATAAAGTTGGTGAAATTATTTCTGGTACAGTTAAGCGTGTGGAATATGGTAACGTCATCGTTGATCTAGGACGCGGTGAAGCTATTGTTCGCCGTGATGAATTAATTCCTCGTGAATCATTCCGCTATGGAGATCGCATTCGTGCTTTTGTCAATGATGTACACCGTGAAACGCGTGGTCCACAAATTTTCCTTTCACGCACACATCCCCAATTTATGGTAAAACTTTTCACTATGGAAGTACCAGAAATTTATGATGGTATTATAGAAATCAAATCTGTTGCTCGTGATCCAGGTTCACGGGCTAAAATCGCCGTTGTTTCACGCGATGGTTCCATTGATCCTGTTGGAGCATGCGTTGGAATGCGAGGAAGTCGTGTACAAGCTGTTGTTGCTGAATTACAAGGCGAAAAAATTGATATTATTCCTTGGTCGCCTGATGCGGCAACATTTGTCGTTAATGCACTGCAACCTGCTGAAGTTTCTAAAATCATCCTTGATGAAGATGCTGAACGGATTGAAGTTATTGTGCCAGATGATCAACTTAGCCTTGCTATTGGACGACGTGGGCAAAATGTTCGCTTGGCTTCGCAACTAACAGGATGGAACATTGATATTTTAACGGAAAAGGAAGAATCTGAAAATCGTCAAAAAGAATTTACTGAACGAAGTAAATTGTTTATGGAAGCCTTAGAGGTTGACGAAATGATCGGACAGGTTATGGCATCAGAGGGTTTTTCTTCTATTGAAGAAATCGCCTATATTGATCTTGAAGAAATCGCTTCTATTGATGGTTTTGACCATGATACCGCCGCTGAAATCCAAAGTCGTGCCCGCGAATATCTTGATCATCAAGAAAAAGAACTTGATGAAAAACGCAAAAAGCTTGGAGTTTCTGACGAATTGCGAACACTTCCTGGAATGACAAGTGCTATGTTGGTTGCTGTAGGTGAAGATGGTGTAAAAACAATAGAAGACTTTGCTGGCTATGCCGTTGATGATTTAGCTGGTTGGAGAGAACGCAAAGAAGGTCAAACACAGAATTTTTCTGGTATTTTAACCCCTTTTGACATTACACGCGCAGATGCAGAAGCTATGGTTTTAGCCGCACGTGTACAAGCAGGCTGGATAGACCAAGCTGATCTTGTTACAGAAAATCCTGTAGAAGATGAAAATTCTACAGAAAATGAAAAAATAGATGATTTGGATGTGGATACACTTTAAATGAATGAACGGACTTGCATTGTGACCAGAAAAAATGCTTCAGCACAAACGCTGATCCGTTTTGTTATTGGACCCAACAACCAAATTGTTCCTGATCTTAAAGCGAATTTACCAGGGCGTGGCGTTTGGATTTCTGCCCATCACGCTGTTATTGAGAAAGCAATCAAACAGAAAGCTTTTCATAGAAACTTTAAAACAGATGTTGAGGTTGCACCAAATCTTGTGCATGTTGTTGATACGCTTTTACTAAAAGCCGCTCTTTCAAGCCTTTCCATGGCACGAAAAGCGGGAGCAATTGTTATGGGAGCAACAAAGGTTGACGCTGCTATCCGCTCTGGTAAAGTTATTCTTGTACTTCATGCTAAAGAAACAACAGAAGATGGGAAACGAAAAATTGCACAGGCCATCCATTCAATACAACAACAAACAAATCGGACTATAAAAACCATATCTTTATTTACAAGTGATGAAATGCGAGTGGCTTTTGGCTCTAATCCTGTAATGCACGCGGCCTTACTGGACACAAAAGCTGCTGAAGGATTTCTCAAAACAACATGTAAATTGATCAGCTATCGTGACGACAAGCATAGTAAGTCTAGTGAGATGACGGCCCAAGCCGTGAAGGAAGTACAATGAGTGAAAATAACAACGACAAAACAACCGTCAAGAAGACACTAACTCTCAAGAGGTCTGTCTTGGAAACGAGTACGGTTAAACAAAATTTTAGTCATGGCCGTACGAAGGCTGTCGTTGTCGAAACCAAACGGCGTAAAATTACGCGACCTGATGAAAAAGCTGAAACCCTACAGCCCATTACAAAGCCGCATGTGGCCCCCCAGCGTTCTAAACCGCGTTTTGAGGAAAAAAAGCCTCAAGAATCTGTGGCCAAAAGCAATCTTTCATCAACTGAAATGGAAGCGAGACTTCGCGCGTTAGAAGAAGCACATATCCAAGAAAGAATAACGCGAGAACAAGCCGAAGAAGAAGCAAGACGCGCTAAAGAGCGTGAAGAAATTTTACAGCAAGAAATTAAAGAAAAAGAAATCCATCTCCAACAAGAAGAAGAAATATCGCCAGTGCAGACTCCACCTGTTCCCCCTCTCATTGAACAGGCAGATATTCCTATTGCCACTAAACAGACAACCGTGGTTGAAAAACGCAAAATAGATGACAATAATGAGGAAGAACGGCATAGTCGACGTGCTAATCCTGCTAAATCAGAAATACGTGTACCCAAAGTTGTCAAAGGAGCTGATGAGCGGAGACGCGGAAAGCTAACTCTGAATAGTGCACTGGATGAAGAAGGAAGCGCACGTGGGCGCTCAATGGCTGCAATGCGGCGTAGACAGGAAAAGTTTAAGCGTGCACAAAATCAAGAACCAAGAGAAAAAATTTCTCGCGAAGTTGTTCTTCCTGAAACGATTACCATTCAAGAGCTCGCACAACGTATGACTGAGCGTTCTGTTGATGTGATTAAATTCTTGATGAAACAAGGACAAATGATGAAACCTGGCGATGTTATTGATGCAGATGTTGCCGAACTCATCGCTGTTGAATTTGGCCATACTGTTAAACGTGTTTTAGAATCTGACGTAGAAGAAGGTATCTTTAATATAACAGATAATCCTCAAAACATGCAGCAGCGCGCCCCTGTTGTAACCATTATGGGCCATGTTGACCACGGAAAAACTTCTCTTTTGGATGCTATTCGTAAAGCAAATGTTGTTTCTGGCGAAGCAGGAGGTATTACGCAGCATATTGGTGCCTATCAAGTAGAACAAAACGGTCAAAAAATTACCTTTATTGATACACCAGGTCATGCTGCATTTACGGCTATGCGTGCACGCGGAGCTCGTGTTACTGATATTGCTGTTCTCGTTGTAGCCGCTGATGATAGTGTTATGCCTCAAACGATTGAATCAATCAATCATGCGAAAGCTGCTGGTGTACCTATCATTGTTGCTATCAACAAAATTGATAAACCAGCTGCGAATGCACAAAAAGTGCGTACAGAACTTCTACAACATGAAGTGTTTGTTGAAACTATGGGTGGTGAAACTTTGGACGTTGAAGTTTCTGCTAAAACTGGTCAAAATCTTGATAAACTTCTCGAAGCTATCCTTCTTCAGGCTGAAATGCTTGATCTGAAAGCAGATCCCCAACGAACTGCAGAGGGCGTTATCATTGAAGCCAAATTGGATCGCGGACGTGGGTCTGTTGCAACAGTTCTTGTTCAAAAAGGTACATTACACCCTTCTGATATTATAGTTGCTGGAAATGAATGGGGTCGTGTGCGTGCTTTGATTGACGACCATGGCCGCCATGTCAAAGAAGCCGTTCCCTCTACACCAATTGAAATTTTAGGCATGCAAGGAACACCACAAGCCGGAGACCGTTTTGCTGTTGTCACACATGAAGCAAAAGCACGTGAAATTTCTGAATATCGACAACGATTAGCACGTGATAAAGCTGTTGCGCGGCAAACTGGTTCGCGTGGTTCTCTTGAGCAAATGATGACAAAATTGCAAACGACTGGTGTTAAGGAATTTTCTCTTATTATAAAAGGGGATGTGCAAGGATCAATAGAAGCAATTGCTTCAGCATTGGAAAAACTTGGAAATGATGAGGTTCGTGCACGTATTGTACATTCTGGTGCTGGAGGAATTACCGAAAGTGATATTTCTCTTGCAGAAGCTTCTAACTCTGCTGTAATTGGCTTTAATGTTCGAGCCAATAAGCAAGCACGTGATTTTGCTAAAACACAAGGAATTGAGATTCGTTATTACAACATCATTTATGATCTTGTTGACGATATCAAGGCTGCCATGTCTGGATTACTCTCACCAGAACAGCGTGAAACTTTCCTTGGTAATGCTGAAATTCTAGAAGTCTTTAACATTACAAAAATTGGAAAAGTTGCAGGATGTCGTGTTACAGAAGGTAAAATAGAACGAGGAGCCGGTGTTCGCCTTATCCGCGATAATATCGTTATTCACGAAGGAAAGCTGAAAACACTCAAACGCTTTAAGGATGAAGTCAATGAAGTGCAAAGTGGTCAAGAATGTGGAATAGCCTTTGAAAATTATGAAGACATGCGTGCAGGAGACATCATTGAGACCTTCCGTATCGAACATATTAATCGCACATTATAAAATAATCCAATAACTTTACTCTGTTGTGAAATGAGAAAAGTTATTAGGTTTTATACACAATATCTCTTTTTCCTTATCTAAATGGTCAAAAAAGAGATCTTGTAGCAAGGATAAAACTTTGATGAAAAATGCAGGGCCATCACAACGGCAACTTAGAGTAGCAGAGCAAGTACGTCATGCAATAGCGCATATATTACAGCGTGATATTTTGCTTGATGATATCTTAAAAGATATTGTTATTTCTGTCTCTGAAGTACGCATGTCACCAGATTTAAAAATTGCTACTTGCTTTGTATCACCTCTCAGCACTCTTAAAAATGCTTCTCATACCGATGTTGTTGACACCCTCAATAAACATAGTCGTTTTCTCCGTGGAGAAATTAGTCATGCGTTGCGACAAATGAAATATATGCCAGAACTGCGTTTCCGACTTGATAATAGTTTTGATAATTTTTCAAAAATTGATGCCCTCCTTCGCTCGCCTGAGGTTGCGCGCGATCTTCACCATAGTGATACAGATGAGGATTAAAGATATGGCGCGGAAACACAAGAAAAAAGGGCGTCCTGTTTCTGGCTGGGTCATATTTGATAAACCAAAAGGAATGAAATCAACAGAAGCTGTCTCACAAATCAAATGGATCTTCCATGCTCAAAAGGCAGGACATGCGGGCACACTTGATCCTCTTGCTTCTGGTCTCCTTCCCATTGCATTGGGCGAAGCAACCAAAACCGTCCCTTATGTGATGCAAGGCAAAAAAACTTACCGTTTTCATATTGCTTGGGGGCAAGAGCGCTCAACAGATGATTTAGAAGGAGAAATAACGAAAACTTCTCTCATACGTCCAACACAAGAAGAAATACTTGCTCTTCTTCCTCAATATACAGGTGTTATTTTGCAAACACCTCCACAATTTTCAGCAATCAAAATTGCCGGAAATCGTGCCTATGATTTAGCGCGTGAAGGAGAAGTTGTTGAAATTCCGCCCCGTGAAGTGGAAATAGAAACTTTCAAGTTATTAGAAATGCCTACCAAAGAGCATTCTGTCTTTGAAATAACCTGCGGAAAAGGAACTTATGTGCGCTCTTTAGCACGCGATATGGGACGTGATCTCGGTTGCTATGGGCATATTGCTGATTTAAGACGTATTGCCGTCGCACCTTTTGATGAAGAAGATCTCATTACATGGGAGGAACTAAAAGCAGCCATTCCACCAAATAAAAACACTACAGATGAGAATAATCGTTCTTTTGAAAAAAACTTCACAACACTTGATGAGCTCTTAATTGACACAAGCGCCGCATTGGATTGCCTCCCTCACTATATCCTTAATGAAACTCAAGCACAGAGAATTATAAGAGGCCATTCTATCCTCTTGAATCATCACAAAGTACCTCTTGATGAAGAGGAGATTTGTGTCCTCTATAAGGAACAACTTCTTGCTATTGGCACTCTCGACAAAGGTCTATTTAAACCAAAGCGGATTTTCACAATTTAATCGATTTTTTTCCCAACCACCTTTTGCGGAAAGATATTTTTCTCTATCAATTAAGAAAAATATGGTGCTTTTCATTGTCTATATTTACCGTATTCATATCAAAATTTAAGTCAGTGCTATAAGCTAACACCACCACACACTTTTTCCTCTTAATGTCGCAACAATCCTTGCATTCGAAAGGATTCATAAGAGGCTTTTTATTTCTTTTTTAATCGTTTTTTACTCATACTTTAGTCCTCGTTTATAATGTAAAAACAAAGATATGGACTGATTTACTCTAAATAGATTTGAAACGAGAAAAGCTTAAGATTTTCAGAACTATCACTCAACATGAAAAATAACAAATAACCATTATAAATCAATTCATTAAATATTGAAACAGCAATTTTTTTATGATTATGCTAACAAATTGATCGAAATAATATTAATATATTTAATATTTATAAAAACTGTTTTAACCCTAAGGGAGATGATCAGAGGAAACTTTTAAAAGCATCTCATTGGCTTGAGGTATTGTTTGGCGTTCAATCATGCGGTGCACTCTTATACCGTTAGGAGCACAATTTAAATGACGCAGACGCTTATTGACTTCTGCATCTGCTTTTGTACGACGATGATTATGGCGTAAATAATCTACCCATGTTGGCATATGATAAGCCTCTGTCCAATATTCAGGTCTTTCAAGATCTCGTAAAAGGACCCACTGACGCGCACCATCACGTAATCGAATATGGCGTCGACGCGTCATCACTTTGAGAAACTCTTCAAGATCATTTTCATGAATTTTATAATCGATCATTATCATGATCGGGCCACTTCTTGCTTTGAGGTCAAGTAATAATTCCGGCTCTCTAAAATGATCAAGAGGATTTAAATCTATCTGAGGAATTTCTTGAATTCTAAATTTTACCCCCGCAAGAGCACCAAAAATCAAGAATAGAGAACAAACGCTCAAAGCAATTGTTGGAGAATAACCATCAGCCAAAACTCCCCAGATTGCACTTCCAATAGCCATCCCCCCATAAGATGCCGTTTGATAAAGTGCTAAAGAACGTGCAACAACCCAGCGTGGTGTAGAGAGTTGTACAGATGTATTAAACAATGATAATGCCAAAACCCAACATAACCCTGCAGGAAATAAAGCAATATGGCTTATAATCAGTGAACGGCTTATTCCCAATAAAAAGCAAGAAAAGGCAAAACCAATAAATGCACTTGCAATAATTGTTTCTGAACGAAAATGATGCCGTACAACTGCATTAATAATACCTGCTGTCATGGCTCCTAACCCAAAACAACCGAGCAATGTACCATAAAGAAGGGCACTTCCTCCAAGAACTTTATGCGCAACAATTGGCAAAAGTGCTAAAATAGAAATTGCTCCTATACCAAAAAGGAACGCTCGAACCATAATACTCAGGAGATTAGGTGACATCGCAACATAACGCAAACCATCTGAGACAGCTCCTAACAGCCTTTCTCGTGGTAATGAGTTGTTTTCATAATTCGACTTCCAGAAAAACAACGCACCAATAAGAGGAATATAGCTTATAGCATTGAACAAAAAAGCAGCAGATGCCCCCAAAGTTGCAATGATGGCACCACCAATAGCAGGACCAACACTCCGCATCAAATTAAAGCCGACACTATTCAAACTAACAGCAGCAGGAATATTTTCCCTGCTCACAATATCTCCTATCGTTGCTTGCCAAGAAGGATTATAAAAAGCTGTACCACATCCAATCAAAAACGTAAAACATAACAAAAGCCAAGGTGTTAGAAATCCCATATAGGCTAAAACAGATAAACTCATCGATATGACCATCATCATAATCTGCGCACACAACATAATTTGACGCCGATTAAAATTATCAGCTAATGCCCCTGCCATCAAAGAAAACATAACAAGTGGTAATGTTGTCGCACTTTGAACTAGCCCAACCATGGAATGCGAAGAACTAATCAACGCCATTAACCACCCTGCTCCAACAGCCTGTATCAGCCCCCCTAAATTAGAAATAAGAGTCGATGACCATAAATTTCGAAATACCGAATTACGAAAAAGCTTTAATGTTGAAATGCTCTGCATCTTTTTCCTCCAAATCGGTATTTATCACTTTTGTTACCACATACACGCTCATAATCTTTGTATCAAAAGGATGCATAATTCTTTAAAAAACTTCTCATAAAACTCTATTTAAATCAATATTTCAAAACAAAAGCTTTTATTTAAAGAAAGACTTCAAAATGCTGTCAAGGACTAGTATTTTAACCTTCTTTCCTATATAAGAGCGAAAATAGGTAAAAGTCTTCGACTTTTCCTGTTTTTTCACAGACCCTTGCTGAACGACATCTCGGCTATGGGTGACTTTATGTTTCTTCGTTTTTGGAAAGGATAATACGATGTCGATTACAGCTGAACGTAAAAAAGCTCTTGTCGCAGAATATGCAAACAAAGTTGGTGATACAGGATCACCAGAAGTACAGATTGCTGTACTTTCTGAACGTATTTCTAATTTAACAAACCACTTTAAATCTCACAAAAAGGATAATCATTCTCGTCGTGGTCTTTTGAAGATGGTATCTCAACGCCGGCGCCTTCTTGATTATCTTAAAGGAGTTGACCTAAATCGTTATCAGACACTTATAAAGAAGTTAGGTTTGCGTCGCTAAAAGAAAAATGGAAGTGGTATTAAAAAAACACCCATTTTTTCAACGTGTTGCTTTTAATTAAAAATTTTAAAAACTGATAAGTTATTATGGGATAGGACTGCTCATCATTTCGCATTTAAGCAGTTTACTTCTCTTTTCTTGCAACAAAGATAAAAAGTATGTTGTCCACCTCAGATCTTGGAAGTATGCTACGCAAAACCAGAATGTGAGCAATCAAAGATTTAAACACTGGTCATTAAGGATAAAAAATGTTCAAAACGCACAAGATAGAAATTGAATGGGCCGGGCGTCCGCTTACCCTTGAAACAGGGAAAATAGCGCGTCAAGCTGATGGTGCAGTGATTGCTACCTATGGAGAAACGATTGTCTTAGCAACCGTTGTATCGGCCAAAATCCCAAAACCAGACCAGGACTTTTTTCCACTCACCGTTAATTATCAAGAAAAATCCTATGCTGTTGGTCGAATACCTGGGGGCTATTTAAAACGTGAAAGTCGACCAAGTGAAAATGAAACTTTGGTTTCACGTTTGATTGATCGCCCAATTCGTCCCCTTTTCGTTGAGGGATATAAAAATGATACACAAGTTATTGTTTCCGTTATACAGCATGATCTCGAAAACAATCCCGATATCCTTGCGATGATTGCATCTTCTGCCGCATTGACCCTGTCAGGTGTTCCTTTCATGGGGCCTATAGCTGGTGCCCGCGTTGGCTATTGTAATGGACAATATGTTCTTAATCCTCATATCGATGAAATGCCTGAATCAAAACTTGATCTTGTTGTTGCTGGAACAGAAAGTGCTGTTTTGATGGTTGAATCAGAAGCACAAGAATTACCGGAAGATATCATGTTGGGAGCTGTGATGTTTGGTCACAAAGGCCTTCAACCTGTCCTTGATGCCATTATAAAGCTTGCTGAAGTTGCTGCAAAAGATCCTCGTGATTTTGTTCCTGAAGATCTTTCTGAACTTGAAAAAGCGATGCAGAAAATGGCAGAACAGGATATACGAAAGGCTTACAGAATTACTGATAAGCAAGAACGTTATGCTGCAATTGATGCACTAAAGACAGAAATCCTCAATAAATTTATGCCAGAAACAGAAAAAGATTGTCAATTTAGTGCAGATCAAATTGCAACCGTATTTAAACAGTTGCAAGCAAAAATTGTTCGCGGAAACATTCTTGATACCCAAAAGCGGATTGATGGACGCAATCTTTCTACCGTTCGCCCTATCCAATCAGAAGTAAGTATTTTACCCCGCACACATGGATCAGCACTCTTTACCCGCGGAGAAACACAAGCAATTGTCGTTGCAACATTGGGAACTGGTGAAGATGAACAATATGTTGATTCCTTAACGGGAATGTATAAGGAAACATTCCTTCTCCATTACAATTTTCCACCATTTTCAGTGGGTGAAACGGGACGCCTTGGTTCTCCTGGTCGTCGTGAAATTGGACATGGCAAATTGGCATGGCGAGCAATTCACCCCATGTTGCCAACGAAAGAATCTTTCCCTTATACTATTCGTGCTGTCTCAGAAATCACTGAATCCAATGGATCTTCTTCTATGGCAACGGTTTGTGGGACCTCACTTGCTCTCATGGATGCCGGCGTTCCTCTAGCACGCCCTGTTGCTGGTATTGCCATGGGCTTGATTAAAGAAGGAGAACGCTTTGCTGTTCTGTCTGATATTTTAGGGGATGAAGATCATCTTGGAGATATGGATTTCAAAGTCGCAGGAACAGAAAATGGTATTACTGCCTTGCAAATGGATATCAAAATTGATGGTATTACCGAAGAAATTATGAAAATCGCGCTTGAACAAGCCAAAGGTGGACGAATCCATATCCTCAATGAGATGGCGAAAGCTTTAACCAGTGCACGTGCTGAGCTGAGTGAATTTTCTCCACGAATCGAAGTTATGAATATTTCTGTCGATAAAATCCGTGATGTTATCGGCTCTGGTGGTAAAGTTATTCGGGAAATCGTGGAACAAACTGGAGCAAAAATTAATATTGAAGATGATGGTACCATTAAAATTGCTTCTGCTGATGCTAAAACCATTGAAGCAGCAAAACGCTGGATCCATTCTATTGTCGATGAGCCTGAAGTTGGTGCTGTCTACCAAGGAACAGTTGTAAAAACTGCAGAATTTGGTGCATTTATAAACTTCTTTGGTTCTCGTGATGGACTCGTTCATATCTCTCAGCTTGCATCAGAACGCGTCACCAAAACAACCGATATTGTGAAGGAAGGTGACAAAGTTTGGGTTAAATTAATGGGCTTTGATGAGCGTGGAAAAGTTCGGTTATCAATGAAGGTTGTTGATCAAAAAACCGGAAAGGAAATCACCGGTGATAAAGCGATGAATGAAGAAAAGTGCGTGGATGAAAAAAAACAACCTGAAAATAAGCGCCGCCGTAAGAAAAAAGAAGAGTAAGTTTTTCCTCTTATCGTATCATGAAATGCCATCCCAACATTGGAGTGGCATTTTTCTTTGAAAGAGTCATATGTGTTATTATTTTTGCCTTTTGAAAATCATGAACTCCCATATCCTGATCCAAACCAATGTTGGTTAAGTTTCGGTTTAACAGAAATCCCAGCTCCAGAATGGGCACAGAATTTAAAAGTTATTACGCCTTGGCGACCAGATTTTTTAAAATTTGTCGATACTCAATTTCACTGCTCTCCCCAAATAGATAAAACCTTCAGCTATGATGGTGCATTTTTACATTTGAGCAAATATCGTGGTTTTAACCAAAATTGTTTTCTTGATTTATTAGAATGCGTTAAACCCAATGGATGGATTGTAATCAGTGGGAATAAAACTGCTGGTGCTGCTTCAATGATGAAGTGGGTCAAAACAATTGTTCCCATCACCAACAAATTGTCTAAAAATCATGGTCTTGTATTTTGGTTGCAAGTTCCTCAACAAATTGAGAGACATAACATTGCACAATTGCGCTCACCACCGCTCACTTTTGGTAAATTTCAAACCACTTCTGGTATGTTCTCACACGGACGTATTGATCCGGGATCCGCTGCACTTGCTTCTTATATGCCCAAAGTTATTTCTGGAAAAATGGCTGATTTTGGTGCTGGATGGGGTTATCTTTCTCACGTTGCGCTTGAAAGAAGTGAAAAACTCACCGCTCTCGACCTTTATGAAGCAGACTACAACGCTTTGAGAGCAGCAAAACAGCACCTTAAATCCAGAACAGCTCCTTTTTCAATTCATTTTTATTGGCACGACCTTGTGCATGAACCTATCACAAATCTGTATGACACAATCATTTCAAATCCACCGTTTCACACGCAACAAACAACAGATGTTTCATTAGGAAAAAATTTTATTATAAATGCTGCAAAGTGCCTAAAACCAGGCGGCAGTCTGCTTTTTGTTGCAAACCGCCACCTGCCTTATGAAACATTATTAAAAAATATTTTCCGCACAGTGTTGATACATGAACAAGCCCATGGTTTCAAAATTATCGAAGCGCGCAGATAAAGAAAACAAGCGATAACTCTAAAGAATAAAACGTGAAAGATCGATATCAGCAGCAAGTTCGCCAATAGATTTTCTCACATAAGCGGCATCAATTGTAAAGGATGTTCCAGCTTTATCAGGTGCCGTGAAAGAAATTTCATCCAAAACGCGCTCCATCACTGTTTGCAAACGACGTGCCCCTATATTTTCAATCCTTGCATTTAAATCTACAGCAATATCTGCTAAAGCATCAATTGCATCATCGGTAATTTCTAAATGAACCTCTTCTGTTGCCATAAGAGCAATATATTGTTTAATCAAACTAGCTTCTGGTTCCGTTAGAATGCGCCGTAAATCTTCTCTTGTTAAAGGGTTTAGCTCCACACGGATGGGCAAACGTCCTTGAAGTTCCGGTAATAAATCAGATGGCTTAGAAACATGAAATGCACCTGAGGCAATAAAAAGAATATGATCTGTTTTGATTTGCCCATATTTTGTAGCAATTGTTGTTCCTTCAACCAAAGGCAAAAGATCCCGTTGAACGCCCTCACGCGAAACCGCAACACTTGCTCCACCATCCCTAGTTGCAATTTTATCAATCTCGTCAATAAAAACAATCCCGTCATTTTCAGCAACACGAAGCGCTTCTTGAATAATTTGATCCTGATCAAGGAGTTTTTCAGATTCATCATCAATGAGCGGCTTAAAAGCATCCCTTACTGTCGTCTTACGAACTTTTGTACGACTGCCCATTTTACCCAAAATATCTGATAAATTCATAATACCCATTTGTGCCCCAGGCATACCAGGAATATCAAAGGTTGAAGCACTATTGCTATTATTATCGGCTACTTCAATTTCAATCTCTTTCTCATCCAATTCACCTCCACGCAATTTTTTGCGAAAACTATCACGGGTAGCGGGACTGGCTGTTTTACCAACAAGGGCATCTAAAACGCGCTCTTCAGCATTCACGTGAGCCTTTTCTTTTATTTCATCCCGTTTCTTTTCACGCACAAGAGAAATGGCAATTTCAACAAGATCTCGAATAATTTGCTCAACATCACGTCCCACATAACCAACTTCAGTAAATTTAGTCGCTTCTACTTTAACGAAGGGTGCTCCAGAAAGTTTTGCTAATCGACGTGCAATACCAGTTTTACCAACTCCTGTTGGCCCTATCATTAAAATATTTTTTGGCATAACTTCTTCACGCATCGGCGCATCAAGCTGTTGCCTACGCCACCGATTGCGCAGTGCAATAGCTACAGAGCGTTTGGCATCATTTTGGCCAATAATAAAACGATCAAGTTCAGAAACAGTTTCACGAGGGGAAAATACAACACACATTTAAATAGCTTTCTCTAAAGAAGATAATTCCGCATCCAATGTTTCAATCGTAAAATGATCATTGGTGTAAACACAAATTTTAGCGGCAATAGCCATAGCTTTACGAGCAATAGTTTCTGCATCCAAATCCAAATCCATGAGTGCACGCGCTGCTGAAAGAGCAAAATTTCCTCCAGAGCCAATTGCCATAACCCCATCTTCTGGTTCTAAGACATCACCAAGCCCTGTTAGAGCCAAAGTTACTTTCTTATCAGCCACGAGCATCATTGCTTCGAGACGACGCAAATAGCGATCTGTTCTCCAATCTTTTGCAAGTTCCACACAAGCACGCATAAGCTGATCAGGATATTGCTCAAGCTTTGTTTCCAATCTCTCCAGTAATGTAAAAGCATCTGCCGTAGCACCAGCAAAACCAGCAATAACCACTCCGTTCTTTCCAAGACGACGCACTTTACGTGCATTACCTTTCATAATTGTCTGTCCAAGAGAGACCTGACCATCCCCGGACATCACGACTTTTCCACCTTTTCGTACCGTAATAATTGTTGTACCATACATTATGTCTGGCTTATGTTCTGTCATAAGGAAACTCCTTAATATTAACTTTACTTTTTAATATTGATTTCTTTTCATACAATGTAAAACTCAATTACTATTGTCCTATTTAAGAACATATACAGCAAAACACAATGATTCAGCATAACTCAATTTGTTGAAAATGGAAAAATGATATCATTGTTGTCAATGTAAATTACTGCTAAATAGCTTTATATAAACAGTTTGTGCTTTTTAGAGGAAAATTATGAAAAAAATAGCCATAGGGACCTTAGGTGGAACAATTGCAATGACTGCTGATAGTTTTGGTCACATGCAACCGACTTTAACTTCAGATAACCTCATAAAAAGTGTTCCTGATTTAAATAACGTTGCTGATATTAATGCACAAACATTAATGCAAATACCAAGTGGATCTTTATCGTTTCAAATGCTTTTTGAAATAATTAAGTGGGCAAAACAACAAATAAACGCTGGTGCAGAAGGTATTGTTTTAACACAAGGGACTGATACTCTGGAAGAAACAGCTTTTTTTCTTTCTCTTTATTGGAAAGAAGCCGAACCACTCATCATAACCGGTGCTATGCGCATGCCTCATGAAGCAGGCGCCGATGGCCCCGCCAACATTTTAGCAGCCACTCGTGTCGCAGCAGCCACACAAAGTCGTAACAGGGGCGTTCTTGTTGTCATAAATGATACAATTCATTCACCTTATTGGCTCTATAAAAGTCATACCGTCAAAGTCGAAACATTTCAATCAGGTCTTGCAGGTATTTTAGGAACTATTTTAGAGGGAAAACTTATTTATTTCAATGATCGAAAATTTTTCCCCAAAACGTTTGATCTTCCCCAAAACCATGATCATCAAATTGCACTCCTCTATTCCTCTTTATCATCTGATGCAAAATTAATGAAACTATGCCTTGAAAGTGGGTATTATGCTGGAGTTGTTATTGCTGGTTTTGGTGCAGGACACTGTAGTTTTCAAGAAGCAGACCTTGTACAACAATATGCACAAAAAATACCAATCATTATTGCTAGTCGTTGTTGTAATGGCTCAACAACTCGTATAACTTATGGCTATAAAGGCTCCGAAATCGATATGATTGCTTCTGGTGCTCTCATGTCTGGTTATTTATCAGCCGTAAAAGCGCGTCTACTTTTATGGACTTTTTTGGCGCAAGGGCACTCATTAGCACAAATCCGTGCAAACTGGAATGACTGGACTATAAGTTAATGAAAAATGATCTATTATCTTAAAAGAAGAGAGCATGCAAAACAAAATTTACTTGAAAATAAAGCCGCTCATCTGTCTACTCTTAATCAATTGCTGCTGCAAAAAATTCTCGACCAATACAAATGATTGATACGACTATACAAAAAATTAATCAGAAAGATAATCTGGTCAAATCCGTTTCTGACCGATATTCACCCTATCGCGTTTTTACTGCACAAGAATGGTCAGAGTTTCGTGCAAACACACCTCTTACTTTGACTTTTGATGAAATTAAGCGTTTACGCTCTATTGATGATCCTATTGATCTTAAAGAAGTCCAACGCATTTATCTTTCTTTATCGCGTCTATTATCATGCCATGTTGAAGCAGTACAGGAACTTTTTCACAAACGTCAGCAGTTTCTCCATCAAGAAGAGAGTAGAAAAACGCCCTTTATTATTGGAATTGCTGGTTCTGTAGCTGTAGGAAAATCAACCACGGCTCGCATTCTTCAAGAACTGTTGAAAAGATGGACATCTAGCCTTAAAGTTGATCTGATAACGACGGATGGTTTTCTCTATCCTAACGCAATCTTACAGCAAAAAAATCGAATGAATCGCAAAGGATTTCCTGATTCCTATGACATTAAAAAGTTGCTATGCTTTCTTTCGGCTATAAAAGCAGGTATCGGAAATGTCCGTGCCCCGCTTTACTCACATATGATCTATGATGTTCTAGAAAATCAGACTATTACCATTGATCGTCCTGATATTTTAATTGTTGAAGGTATTAATGTATTACAGGTCAGTGATCTTCCTAAAGATGGGAAAGCTATTCCTTTCGTATCAGATTTTTTTGATTTTTCAATCTATGTCGATGCCGAAACAGAAGTCATTCGTCACTGGTATTTGGAGCGCTTTAAACGTTTGCGTAAAACAGCTTTTCAAAATCCTGAATCCTATTTTCATCGTTATGCCCACCTCAATGAAAAAGAAGCTTCAAAAATCGCTGAGGATCTTTGGCAAACGATTAATTTAAAAAATTTACAGGAAAATATATTGCCAACACGACCACGGTCCAATCTCATTCTACGAAAGGGAAAAAATCATTTGGTCGAATATGTCGCACTTAGACGACTATAAGGATCTCATAACTATGCAGCACCACCACATTTATTTTACCTCAACGCGTATCGATAACAGTTGCCCTATCATCTTGGTAAAACAAAGAACTCTTGCCAACTTATCACTTGATGCGTCAACAACAGCATGGATAAAAGTTAATGACTTTACTGGTAAAGCAGGACAAATACTCTTTATTCCTCACGAAACGGGGCATTTAAAAAAAGTTTTATTTGGAATTGGCAATGGTAACGATCCTTTTATCACAGGACTGCTTGCTCAAAAGCTTCCTGCTGGTCAATGGCATTTAGAAGGTACAACCTCTGATGAAATAAATACCTATCTTGGACTGGCATTTGGTAGCTATCAATTTAATCGCTATCGTCAAAATTCTTCTTTCAAATCATTATCTATCCATGTCAATGAGGCTATTGATCTTAATGAGCTCCAACGAATTTATGAAGCTGTCTTTTTCGTCCGTGATCTCATTAATATTCCAGCCAATGATATGAACCCTGATGCTCTCGAAAAAGAAGCTCGAAAACTAGGAAAAACCTACGGTGCTCATATCAAAAGTATTTGTGGAGACGATCTCTTAACCCATAACTTTCCGATGATTCATGCTGTAGGACGAGCAGGCAGCACTGCACCACGACTGATTGAGTTACTCTGGGGGCAAGAACATCATCCTAAAATAACGTTGGTGGGCAAAGGCGTAACTTTTGATACTGGAGGACTCGATATTAAATCAGCCAATAACATGTTGCTTATGAAAAAAGACATGGGGGGTGGAGCAAACGTTTTGGGATTGGCTAAACTTATCATGGATGCAAAATTGCCTTTCCGTCTACGCGTTTTGATTCCAGCTGTAGAAAATGCAATTTCTGGGAATGCTTACCGACCAGGTGATATTCTCAAAAGTCGTAAAGGTTTAAGTGTTGAAGTAGGTAATACAGATGCTGAAGGGCGAATTGTCCTTGCCGATGCACTCGCCTATGGTGATGAAGAAAGTCCACAATTCATGCTTTGTATGGCTACTTTAACAGGGGCAGCGCGTATAGCATTAGGACCAGATCTTCCCGCATTTTATTGTAATGATTCAATATGGGCACAACAAATTTCTGAATCTGCTCACGCTGTCTTTGATCCTCTTTGGCAAATGCCCCTTTGGAAACCTTACCAAGAGATGTTATCATCACCAATTGCTGATCTTAACAATGTAACTGGAAATAGCTTTGCTGGTTCTATAACGGCTGCTTTATTTCTTAATTCTTTTGTTGAAAAAGCTGAACATTTTGCGCATTTTGACCTTTATGGATGGGTTCCAAAAGAAAAACCAGGATACCCTATTGGTGGATCAGCACAAACTATTCGTGCCCTTTATAATATTTTTAAAAATGAATTTTGACACAAATATCCACAAAAATGGACAATTTTGCAGCTTAAAGAATAATTGGTCTTACACTGTGTTCTTAGTTTTGTTTGAGGATAAAAACCTTACCAATACAGTTTTCATGAGTTTGTTTAAAGGTAAGGAGTAACAAAATGGACAGCAAAAAGATGATCTCTAAAGACCCAAGACTTCATGCATTCAAAGATGATCTAGCAGATCAACGTCTTGAAACAGAAATTACAGCTCAGCGCTTTGTTCAAGGTGAAAAAAGACGTGTTAATACAGCGGTCGCTGGACTTTTTAAAGAAAATAGTAAAAAAAGTGAAAGACAAACAGAATGCTTATTGGGAGAAGAACTTCTCATTTTTGAACAAGGGGAAACATTGTCGTGGGGACAATCACTCAAAGATGGTTATGTCGGTTATATTGATACAAAAGTTCTTTGTACATCAACCATAAAACAAACCCATGTTGTTTCAGTACCACGCACATTTAAATATTTACACGCTGACTTACGTGGACCAATAGTATCCCCATTATCTATGGGAAGCAAAGTCAGTGTTGTTGATGAAATTGAAGTCCGTGACACAATGTATTCTATTCTTGAAAATGGAACAGCAATCATTACGAGCCATCTCAGCCCCATTGGACGCGTATATGAAGATTATGTCACAGTTGCAGAAACCTTTATCCGTACACCTTATCTTTGGGGTGGTATCAGCGGTTTTGGAATTGATTGTTCGGGACTCATTCAGCTCTCTATGATGATGACTGATCAAATAGTTTTACGTGACACCGATATGCAGCAAAAAACTATAGGCAGTCCTCTTACAGATACTGATAAACTTCAACGAGGCGATTTAATTTTTTGGAAAGATCATGTTGCTATTATGGTTGATCATGAAAATATTATTCATGCAAATGGTTTTTCCATGGACGTTATGATCGAGCCATTGGAAAAAACAATTACGCGTATAGCTAAAAAAAATCAATATCCCATCGCAAAACGTCGTCCAATGCAAGAAACTTAATACATGCCTCCTATAAAAAGTTAATTGAATGTTTTTATTATACAATAGATTGATTTATAAGGATAACTATCCATCATTCGCTCTGCATCAAGCATTCTAAATATCGTAAAATTCTCTTATTTCAAATCTGTTTTTATGTTGAATCAATCAAAATCGCTTGCTTGTTCATCACAAGCGAAATTGATGTATAAGTAAAAATGATTACGAAAAGAAAAAATATCCCTTCTGAATGCTCTCAAATGCCAAGAGCTATCATAACTAACATTGGAACCAGCTTACTCCTTCATAAGCGTAAAGATAGTGTCGCTCAATAGATTTTATCTTATAAGGCTTTACCATTATACCATTCACGAGTGCCAGCACAAAATGGGCTTTGGAATATTGCGAGATGTCTCTTTTAAACAACCCCGTAAATATGCAACACAATGGCGTTCTATATTACGTAAGGGATATGCCCCTCTTAATCAAAAGCAACATTTTTTGAAATTTTTCCTATTATCGATATCTTATGAAATAAATACTCCTAATATCTCTCGATGCATCCAAGACAATCTCTCAATAATAATCGCGAAAAGTATAAATCCATTATCTACCACCATTTTTATGCTTATGAAGCGCGCAAAGGCATCATTATACACTTTTTGCCAATTCTCAATGTTGCGATAACCCTTGGCTATTGAAGAGTGTTCTTTCAGCACGTATTTTATTTATTTCTGTCTTAAATAATTTTATCCACATGACCCGCCCCGCTTGGAACGTGCAAAAGAATGATTTTGATTAATTTAACATAAAACAGATTTGAAATGAAAAAATTTTTTATGACCCTGGACTTCCCCATTCAACATAAAAAAATTATAAATTATTATTATAACTCAATATATTGATTTATATTTAAACAATATTTCCTTCTTATAACACATTAAAGAAGGTGATTTTTCAATACCTGAACCAATGGTTTATCAGCATCAGGCATAGGGTATTTATCAAGATCATTAATAAAAACCCATTCTAAATTTTGCCCTTCTCGTCCTTGCGCAACGCCCTCATAATGGTCACAAAGATACAATGGCATTAAGAGATGAAATGTTTTATAGCTATGACTTGCAAATGTTAAAGGGTGTAAATTATTTGGTTGAACATAAATACCAAGCTCTTCTTCTAGTTCACGAATCAATGAAATTTCTGGAGTTTCACCTTGCTCAACCTTTCCACCAGGAAACTCCCATAAACCAGCCAGCGATTTTCCTTCAGGACGCTTGGTAAGCAAAACACGATTATTTTGATCTAACAGTGCACATGCAACAACAAGAAGAATGGAACTTTTCATACACATATCACTCCCCAATAGGGAACATAAAGATAACTGACTTTTCTATCATATCCCCTCTGCTCCTAAAAGAGCTCACATACCCCATTTGCTCTGAAAAATAATAAACTGTTAAATATAAAGTGCATCCATTAACTTCTGTAATCACTATTGATCATAACGTACTCTTTTGTTAAATCGCAAGACCAAACCGTCGCCGTGCTCTTACCCAAACCGATATCAACACGAATTGTGATGTGCTTACCTTGCATATAAGTACCTATTGTCTCTTCACAATACTCAGGATCTCGTACGCCATTCACGGCCACACGATGCTCACCAAACCAAATCGTCAATAGATCACGATCGACTTCAACACCGGCCTTCCCAACTGCCATAACGACCCGCCCCCAATTCGCATCTTCACCAGCAATAGCCGTTTTTACGAGCGGTGAATTTGCAATTGATAAAGCAATAGTTTTAGCTGCATTATTTGTTGTAGCACCCATCACATTAACCTCAATTAAATGACGAGCACCTTCGCCATCACAAACAACTTGTAGTGCAAGTTCATGCAAAAGTGCACTCAATTGTTTCACAAAAACCCCATAACGCGGATCAGATTTACTTGTAAGACATGGGAAATGTTCTTTTCCTGTCGCAAACAACATAAGCGTATCTGAAGTTGAGGTATCGCTATCAACAGTAATTGAATTGAAAGAACCCTCAACTGCCTCTGATAACATGGATTGGAGTACATCCGAAGAAATGGTAGCATCACTAACCACAAATGACAGCATTGTCGCCATATCGGGTGCAATCATACCAGCACCTTTTGCAATTCCATGAATGGTAACACGCTCTCCCCCACAGTCAAAAGTGCGCGTCGCAAGTTTTGGAAATGTGTCCGTTGTCATTATGGCTTTTGCAGCTTCCAACCAATTTCCCTCTTCTGCTGTCTCTGCCATACTTGGTAAAAGATTGACAATACCCGATGCATCCATTGGCTCACCAATAACCCCCGTAGAAGCTATAAAAATTTCATCTCCTCTAACCTTTAAAGCGTTTGCTGCTGCACAGATGATTTCATTGGTTGTGTGCTTTCCTTTTCTTCCTGTAAAAGCATTTGCATTTCCAGAATTCACAACAACACCCCTCGCAACCCCATGAGGAAGCGATGCACGACAATGCTCTACAGGAGCAGACGGACATTTTGAACGGGTAAAAACACCGGCCACACTCACTGGCTTATCGAATATGATGAAAAGAAGATCTGTACGATCTTTATATTTAATCCCAGCTTCAGCTGTTGCTATCCGTACACCAGATAATGGAGAAAGCTCCTGGATCTTTTGAGGCGACAAAGGAGAAATTTTCAAAACCACAATATGCTTTCTATAAAAACAAATGAAACGATTGCAGATCAATAACCTCTCATAGAAAACTGCTAGGCTTTTTGAACAAAACTAACCTAGCAAATTATCTATTAAAGAGGCTATCCACCTATTTTTCCTAGCTATTCCGTATCTTCTTCATCAGATGTTTCATCGGGAAGTAGCGTCCCATTTTGATGAAGCGATTCCATGATTTTTGTAACATTAGGATCAGGGTATTTCACATCTATCTTGCTACGTAAATCAACAATTAGTTCTTGATAGCGCTTTTTTATCAGCTGTGTCCGCAACATCTCTTTAACATCATCAAATGCAGGCGGTTGTTTTACACGACGATCTTCTAATTTAATAATATGCCAACCAAAAGGACTTTCAACGGGTTGTTTAGTGTATTCGCCAACTTTCAAACCAAATGCAGCATCTTCAAAAGGCTTGACCATTTGACCATGGCTAAAATAACCAAGATCACCCCCAACGGCAGCAGAACCATCTGTTGAACTTTTCTTTGCAATCTCTTCAAAATTTTCGCCTTTATTTAAATGCTTAATGATAGCTTCTGCTTCTTTTCTCGTTTTGACCAAAATATGACGCGCTTTAACCTCATCCTCTTTAGGTAAAGCAGCAACTTCTTGCTTATAAAGAGCTTCCAAATCAGTATCCGATATTTTGTCAACAATCGCCTGTTTAAAATAAAGCTGTTGAAGAACATTGTCACGCATGACTGCCATACGTTTATCGTAAGCTTCTGTCTTATCAAGACCTTTGCTTCTTGCTGCTTTTGCAAGTGCCTGCATATCTAAATAAGCTTTTAGAACCATCATACGACGTTGTTCATCAGGAAAACGTGCTAAATTAGGATTTATTTCAAGTGCTAAATCATCCAATTGGCCTGCTGTAATATTTTTCCCATCAATAACCGCCATAACATGAGAAGGAGAAACGGCTTTTTCAGAAGCTTTCTCCAAAGTCTTTAAATCATTCGACGATGAATTCAAACCTTCTTGGGCTTTCACCCCTAAACTTGTACTTGCCAATAAAGTTGATGCTAAAAAAAGCGCGATAAAGTTAAATTTCATAAATATACTCCTTAAAAATGAAGGCAGGTTCAAGATTCCAATTTTCTTTAACATAACACTTTAATCTTTAAACATAGAGAAATAAATTAGTAATTTATTTTAAAAAAGTATAAAATTATCCTTTTATCTCAGTTTCTCCAATCCTATCTAATGCAGATGAAAAGCATGATAATAGAGAAAAATGACATATTGTATCTTAAATTACTTTGTATTGTATCAGTTAAATAGCATACTTAAAGTTGACATAAAGCGCTTAGCCTCTTATCTCTACTTTACAATTAGAGTGAAAAATTGCACACCAGCAAGTATAATGGTACCATCTGCGTTTCATGATGTCTCCAATGATATCAGACAACCTGAAGGAAATGTAGAGTATGGGGAGAGCATATGAATTACCCAACAAGAGTGACAACAATTAAAAGAAAGGGCCAGAGATGGTCAGTTTAGGTGTTTTTGCCCGTAAGTTTTTTGGTTCAGCTCATGAGCGACATCTCAAAGCACTCCGCCAAAAAGTTGCACAAATTAATGCTTTGGAAGAACAATTCGTAAAATTAAGTGATGAGCAGCTTTGCCAAAAAACAGATGCCTTTCGTAAACGTCTTAGTGAAGGTGAAAGTGTTGATTTGCTCTTACCAGAAGCTTTCGCGACTGTTCGTGAAGCCGCAAAACGTGTTTATGACATGCGTCCTTTTGACGTGCAACTTATTGGTGGAATGGTCCTTCACGACTGTGGCATAGCTGAAATGCGTACTGGTGAAGGTAAAACATTAATGGCAACTCTACCAATTTATCTCAATGCATTGGAAGGTAAAGGCGTTCATGTTGTGACAGTAAACGATTATCTCGCCAGTCGTGATGCTGAAACAATGGGGAAAATTTTTAGTTTTCTAGGGCTTACAACAGGCGTGATTCTTCATGATCTTGATAGTGATGCCCGCCGAGAGGCCTATGCATGCGACATTACCTATGCCACAAATAATGAACTAGGTTTTGATTATTTGCGTGATAATATGGCCTTCGATCATAGTCAAATGGTCCAACGTGGACATCATTACGCAATTGTTGATGAAGTTGATTCGATTCTTATTGATGAAGCCCGTACCCCCCTTATTATTTCTGGTCCTCTAGAAGATCGTACTGACTTCTATAACCTTATTGATACATTTATTCCTGCCTTAACTCCAGAAGACTATGAAATAGACGAAAAACAAAAAACAACGACCTTTACCGAAGTTGGTACTGAAAAAATTGAAAAAATGCTCGAACAAGCTGGGCATCTTAAAGGTGAGAGTCTTTATGACATAGAAAATGTCGCTATCGTTCATCATGTCAATAATGCTCTAAAAGCTCATAAACTGTTTGCTCGTGATAAAGATTACATTGTTCGCAATGATGAAATCGTTATTATTGACGAATTTACAGGACGAATGATGCCTGGGCGGCGTTATTCTGAAGGACTTCATCAAGCGTTAGAAGCTAAAGAGCATGTTGCTATTCAACCAGAAAACCAGACACTTGCTTCCATCACTTTCCAAAATTACTTCCGTATGTATAGAAAATTATCTGGCATGACTGGAACTGCAACAACAGAAGCCGAAGAATTCAGAAATATTTATGGTCTTGACGTTGTCGAAGTCCCTACCAATTTGCCAATACAACGTATTGATGAAGATGATGAGATTTATCGAACAGCAGAAGAGAAATATCGGGCAATTGTGCGTGATATCCGTCAAGCACACGAAAAAGAACAGCCTATTCTTGTTGGAACAACCTCTATTGAAAAATCAGAACAATTGGCAGAGCGTTTGCGAAAAGAAGGCATTACCGATTTTAGAGTCTTAAATGCTCGCTATCACGAACAAGAAGCATATATCATTGCGCAAGCAGGAGTTCCTAGAGCTCTCACCATTGCAACCAACATGGCAGGACGCGGTACGGATATACAGCTTGGTGGTAATGTTGAAATGCGCATCCGACAAGAGTTACAGGATATCCCCGAAGGTCCAGAGCGGACAGCTAAAATTGAAGAAATAAAAAAAGATGTTCAGAAGCTTAAAGAAAAAGCTTTAGCGGCTGGAGGACTTTACGTTATCGCTACTGAACGTCATGAAAGCCGTCGTATTGATAACCAGCTTCGTGGACGTTCTGGTCGCCAAGGCGATCCTGGTCGCTCAAAATTCTTTCTCTCTCTTCAAGATGATCTTATGCGTATCTTTGGCTCTAACCGTATGGATGGTATGCTGCAAAAACTTGGATTGAAAGAAAATGAAGCTATTATCCATCCATGGATTAATAAAGCCCTTGAAAAAGCGCAAAAAAAGGTCGAAGCACGAAACTTTGAAATTCGTAAAAATCTGCTAAAATATGATGATGTCATGAATGATCAACGCAAGGTTATTTTTGAACAGCGTATGGAGGTCATGAACGCAGATGATTTATCAGAAATGATCCTTGAAATGCGCAATGAAGTCGTAGAGGATCTCGTAGAGGCTTATATTCCATCAGGGACATATTCTGAAAAATGGGATACAAAAACTCTCGAAGAAGAGCTTCAACAACTCTTTAATCTTGAGCTTCCAGTGGAAGAATGGGCAAAAGAAGATGGAATTGCCGAGGAGCAAATTCTAGAGCGTGTATCAGATGCTGTTACAAAACTTGAAAATGAGCGTACTGAACGATATTCTCCAGAAGTTATGGCTTATTTTCACAAAGCAGTATTGCTCGAAACTATTGACACGTTATGGCGTGAACATCTGGTGAGTTTAGACCATTTGCGTTCTGTTGTTGGGTTTCGTGGTTATGCGCAGCGGGATCCGCTCAATGAATATAAGACAGAATCATTTGAACTCTTTCAAAGTATGTTGAAAAATTTGCGCCGAATTGTCACTTCTAAGCTTATGCGCTTTGAAATCATTCAACACCCCACAGAACCGACCATACCTGAGCAAACTGATGCTGCTTCTTCTGTCTTTAATGATCAAAGTCAAGAAAATGCTCCCACCTTATGGGCACGATCACAAGAAAATAGATTTGTTAATCCACAAGATCGTGACCCTAACGATATAACCACATGGGGAAAAGTTGGACGTAATGAGCGTTGTCCTTGCGGTTCAGAAAAAAAATACAAACACTGTCATGGAGCCTTTGTTTGAAAAGCAAATTATGCAAATGAATAAAAAGCGAAATTATGAGCAAGAATTGCGCACAGCTGGTTTAAGAGTAACACGTCAACGACGAGTTATTCTTGATATTTTGACTGATACAAATGATCATCCTAATGCATTTGAAATTTTTCAGCGTGCAAACAAAATAGATTCGAATATTTCACTCTCAACTGTTTATCGAACCATGAAAATATTAGAAGGAAATGGAACAATTCATCGCCATAGCTTTAGTGGTGGTCCATCTCGTTTTGAGCAAGCAGATGGGCAACATCATGATCATCTCATTGATATAGAAACAGGACAAGTTATCGAGTTTCATTCTGATGTTATTGAAAAGCTGCAAGAGGAAATTGCAAAATCCCTTGGCTATGATATTATTCATCACCGCCTTGAACTTTACGGAAAAAAAAACTCTTAAAAAAGTAATCATATATCATTAGATAAAATACCTCAGGCAAATCAAATTTTATAAAAATTTACCTTTAAAATATAATAGTTTTCATTGGCAAAAAAAAAGAATTGCTTTATTACCCCTCTTTGTATGATGCTATACGGTAATTCATTGCCAATATTATAACAAAAAATCATTGCAACAAAATATTATAAAAATTGTATTATGAAAAATTAGGCCAATATTATCATGGTTTCTTTGCCACAAGATCGTATGAGACAGCTTGAAAAACGCTTTGAAATAATTGAAAGCCAAATGACGACGAATCCAAATGCTGAAACATATGTCAAATTAGCTTCTGAATATGCAGAACTACAACCCGTTATTACCTCTATACGCGCATTAAATGCTCTTTACGAAGAGATTACAGAATTAGAAACGATTATCAACGATAAACAAACAGATATAGAGATGCGTAATCTTGCCCAAGAAGAGCTACCATCGTTATATAAAAAAGTGGAGCAATTTGAAAAAGAACTCCAAATTCTGTTATTGCCTAAAGATGTTGCTGATGAAAAAAACGCTATTGTTGAAATTCGAGCAGGAACGGGTGGCTCAGAAGCAGCACTTTTTTCCGGTGATCTTTTCCGCATGTATGAACGTTATGCCCATGCTCACCATTGGAAAGTAGAAGTTATTTCACTTAGTGAGGGGGAAGTTGGCGGATATAAAGAGATTATTGCTAGCATTTCAGGAAAAGGTGTCTTTTCTAAATTGAAATATGAATCGGGGGTTCATCGTGTGCAACGCATCCCTGAAACAGAGACAGGTGGGCGTATCCATACATCTGCTGCTACCGTTGCTGTGCTTCCAGAAGCTGAAGATATTGATATTGATATTCGTCCTGAAGATATTCGTATCGACACAATGCGTGCATCCGGAGCAGGAGGACAGCATGTTAATACAACGGATTCAGCTGTTCGTATCACGCATATTCCAACAGGAATTATGGTCGTACAAGCAGAAAAATCACAACATCAGAACCGAGCACGAGCCCTTCAAATTTTACGGGCACGCTTATTCGATATCGAACGACAAAAAGCGGAAAGTGAACGTTCAGCTTCTCGTAAAAGCCAAGTTGGTTCTGGTGATCGCTCAGAACGTATTCGTACCTATAATTTTCCACAAGGACGTGTCACGGATCACCGTATTAATTTAACCTTGTATAAGCTTGATCGCATTCTAGAGGGAGATCTTGATGAACTTCTTCATGCACTCATCTCAGATCATCAAACAACACTGCTAATGGAAATGGATAATAATTGAGCAAATATTCTTTCAAGAATGTTATCCAACAAATGCAAGAAAAATTGCGCACGAAAGGGATTGCTGAAGCCGATCTCGATGCGAAAATACTCGTTGAATGGATAACAGGAATAAATGCTGCTGAAAGAATTTCTAAACCAGATATGCATCTATCTTCTGAGCATATTATACAAATAGAACAGGCTTTACAACGGCGTATTGCAGGCGAACCCGTTTACCGTATTATAGGAGTACGAGAATTTTATGGTATATCTTTTACATTGTCTCAAGAGACGTTAGAACCTCGTCCTGATACAGAAACGCTGATAGATCTTGTTCTCCCTTTTCTCCAAAAACAGGTCGAAAATTCGAGAAGAACAACATTCCTTGATATGGGAACAGGAAGTGGCGCCATTGCTATTGCACTCCTTAAACAAATTCCCCAATCCTATGCGGTGGCAGTCGATATTTCTGAAGATGCCCTTAAAACAGCGAAAAAAAATGCAAAAAATGCTGAAGTAGCACACCGCTTCACACCTCTTCTTAGCGACTGGTTTGATTCTGTCACAGATCGCTTTGATTTTATTGTTTCCAATCCACCTTATATTCCCGCAAAAGATATCAAAAAACTTGCAAAAGAAGTGCGCTTACATGACCCATTGCGCGCTCTGATAGGAGGGGAAGATGGACTTGATTTTTATCGAAAACTCGCCCATGAAGCAGCCAATTACTTAAAAGAAAACGGCTATGTCGCTGTTGAAATTGGTTTCTCTCAAGAAAATGAAGCCTGCAATTTGTTTGAAAAAAATGGTTTTCAATGTTTAGAAGTGCGCAAAGATCTAAGTGGAATACCCCGCGCACTTCTATTTGCATGCAAACATTAAAATTCCCAATCATCATCCGTAGTAGCAACAGCCTTGCCAATGACATAAGAAGAACCTGCTCCTGAAAAAAAGTCATGATTTTCGTCAGAGTTTGGTGATAAAGCCGCCAAAATAGCGGGATTAACACGACAAACCTCAGGGGGGAAAAGAGCTTCAAAACCTAAATTCATTAAAGCCTTGTTAGCATTATAATGAAGAAAAATTTTAACATCTTCTGTCAATCCAAGCGCATCATAAAGATCTTCAGTATATTTGCACTCGATGTTATAAAGATCAAAGAGCAGGTTAAAAGCAAAATCTTTAATTTCTTGTCTTTTGGCTTCATCAAGCTTTGCAAAGCCCAATTGGAATTTATAACCTATATAATAACCATGGACTGCTTCATCACGAATGATTAGTCGAATGAGGTCTGCTGTATTGGTCAACTTAGCGCGACTGGCCCAATACATGGGCAAATAAAAACCAGAATAAAATAAAAAGCTTTCCAGCAAAGTCGAAGCAATTTTTTTCTTAAGTGGATCATTTGCTTCATAACGCTCAAGTACTAATCTAGCCTTTTTCTGCAAATGAATATTTTCTTCTGACCATCTAAACGCATCATCAACTTCTACCGTCGAACAAAGGGTTGAAAAAATAGAGGAATAAGAACGTGCATGAACAGCTTCCATAAAAGCAATATTCGTCAAAACTGCCTCCTCATGCTCCGTTATCGCATCAGCCAGAAGCGAAATGGCTCCTACAGTGTTTTGAATTGTATCGAGAAGCGTTAGTCCTGTAAAAACACGAATCGTTAGCTTACGTTCTTCATCCGTTAAGCTTGACCATGAAGGAATGTCATTGGAAAGTGGAACCTTCTCAGGTAACCAAAAATTCCCAGTTAAGCGGTTCCATACTTCAAGATCTTTCTCATCATGTAATCTATTCCAATTAACAGCGCACACAACAGGATTTTTGGTTGTAATCTTTGTCATATGATGATCTCCTATAAACTGCACGAAACACAGCCATCAACTTCTGTTCCACTTAATGCTACTTGCCGTAATCGTACATAGTAAATACTCTTGATTCCCTTTTTCCAAGCATAAATTTGTGCGCGGTTAATATCACGTGTGGTCGCTGTATCAGGAAAAAATAATGTTAATGAAAGACCTTGATCAACATGCTGTGTTGCAGCAGCATAGGTATCTATAATTTTTTCAGGACCAATCTCATAAGCATCTTGGTAAAAATTCAAATTCGTATTATCCATATAAGGAGCAGGATAATAAACGCGCCCAATTTTTCCCTCTTTGCGAATTTCAATTTTTGAAGCAATTGGATGAATGGAAGAAGTGGCATGATTAATATAGGAAATAGATCCCGTAGGTGGAACTGCCTGCAAATTGCGGTTATAAAGCCCATACTCAATAACTAATTTTTTGAGTTCCTGCCAATCCTTTTGATCTGGAATAACAATATTATTCCGTGCAAAAAGCTCTTGCACAAGTGGAAATTGCGGTTTCCATTCTTTTTCAATATATTTTTCGAAAAAACGTCCATCTGCATAAGCTGATTTTTCAAACCCTGCAAACATTTCTTGACGTTCGTGCGCAATTAAATTGGAAGCCCGTATGGCGTGATATGTCACAATATAAAAATAGATATTGGTAAAATCAATCGCTTCTGGAGACCCATAATAGATCTGCTCACGCGCTAGAAACCCATGCAAATTCATTTGTCCCAAACCAATCGCATGACTTTCAGCATTGCCTTTCGCAATGGAAGGCACACAAGCAATATTGCTCATATCCGAAACAGCAGTCAGAGCACGAACAGCAGATTCCACGGTCTGTCCAAAATCAGGACTTTCCATTGCTTTGGCAATATTCATGGATCCAAGATTACAGGATATATCACTTCCAATCGTGCGATAAGTTAAATCTGTCTCCAGTTCACTCGCCTCACTCACCTGCAAAATTTCTGAACATAAATTGCTCATACTTATGCGCCCAGCTATCGGATTCGATCGATTAGCAGTATCCTCAAATAAAATATAGGGATAACCCGACTCGAATTGAATTTCCGCTAATGTCTGGAAAAAAACGCGTGCACTTATTTTCTTTTTACGAATCTTTGCATTATCAACAAAAGAACGATAATGCTCCGTTAAAGAAATATCGCTAAAGGGCTTACCTGTCACACGCTCGATGTCATACGATGAGAAGAGATACATATCCTCATTATTCCGTGCAAGCTCAAAAGTAATATCAGGAATAACGACACCAAGCGAAAGCGTTTTGATTCTAACTTTTTCATCAGCATTTTCACGCTTTGTATCCAAAAACTTCATAATATCTAAATGATGAGCATGCAAATAAACAGCTCCAGCCCCCTGTCGTGCCCCAAGCTGATTGGCGTAAGAAAAAGAATCTTCCAAGAGTTTCATCACCGGTAAAACACCTGAGGACTGATTTTCTATTTGCTTAATTGGCGCCCCAGCTTCCCGCAAATTCGTTAAACAAAGCGCTACACCTCCACCACGTTTTGAAAGCTGCAAAGCCGAATTAACCGAACGACCTATCGATTCCATATTATCTTCAACACGTAGCAAAAAACACGAAACCAATTCACCTCGTTGTTTTTTCCCAGCATTTAAAAATGTCGGTGTTGCCGGTTGAAAACGTCCTGTAATAATTTCATCCACAAAACTTTCAGCAAGAGCTTTATTCCCTTGTGCCAAATATAAAGCTACAAGACAGACACGATCTTCATAACGTTCAAGATAACGTTTTCCATCAAAAGTCTTCAGTGTATAGCTGGTATAATACTTAAATGCGCCTAAAAAGGTAGGAAAACGAAACTTAAATGCGTAAGCACGTTTAAAAAGCTTTTTAATAAAAGAAAAATCATAAAGCTCAAATAAAGCTTTTTCATAATAACCTTCTTCTATTAAGTAATCTATTTTTTCCTTCAGGTTATGAAAAAAAACTGTATTTTGATTAACATGCTGAAGAAAATATTGCCGCGCAGCAAGCCGATCCATATCAAATTGAATATGACCATTTTCATCATAAAGATTAAGCATTGCATTCAACGCATGATAATCAGTAATCTGATCCGATTTCTGCGATTGTCCTATGCTAATTGTTTCCAAAATCTTTCCAATCCCTTTTTTACATAAATAACGTCTTCATCAGTTCCACGCAGCTCAAAACGATAAAGGCAAGGTACACAACATTTTTCAGCAATAATTTTACTTGCTAAATTATAATAGCGACCAAAATTACGATTCCCACCGCCAATAACACCACAAATTAATTTTCGGTTCTCAGCTTCATTAAGAAACTGGACAACGGCTTTCGGCACGGCCCCTCTTCCTTCACCATCTGCATATGTAGGAACAACCAATACATAAGGTTCACCAACCAATGCAGAAGGCTTTCTTTTATCAATTTTGAAGAGTCGTTGACCAAGCTGCGAGACAAAATGTTCTGTATTACCCGTTGCACTCGAATAATAAACAATAAGCCCCATTAAGCACAAAGACCACTAATCATATCTGGTCTAAAACCAGACCAATGATTTTCACCACAAACAACGACAGGAACCTGACGATACCCCAGAGATTGAACAAAACTGTATGCTTGTTCATCACAGGAAATATCAACAACACGATAATGAATGCCTTTTGCATCAAAAGCGCGGCGTGTAGCATCACATTGGACACAAGATGGTTTGCTATAAATAGTGATCGACATTTTCTTCAACTTTCACAATTCCAAACAATCAACCCTGAAAGGTCAATCTAATAATTTTATAGGTACTCAAGAATAACAAAAAACAGAAATTGTACGCAAAACATGTGATTATTTTCAAATAATACACAGCTTCCTGAACATAACAGAATTCCTCATCAAATAACTTCAAAAACTATGATGAGAATAAGCGATTATTCTACAACTTAAATGGCAAAGCCCCCTAGTTATAAAACAATCTTTTGCTTGCATTACAATTCCCTCCTGCTGTCTAAAAAACTAATGTTCTAAACTACCGTTTTTCAAGAGCTCTGTTTGCTCTTTTACGGCAAAAATCAATTACAAAAACGAAAGGAAATCCCTCCAAAAGAGACCCTTCAGTAAAAATACTGCTATACCTTTGGCCAATAAACTCTTTACAATAATGGAAATAACTTAGATACCAAACGAAACACACTAACACCCTCTCTTGTGCTTATTTAGAATCACCAATCATTTTGATACTATATATAGTATATACTCTCTCTCTTTCGTCAAGGTGAATTCAATTATTATTTTTAATTTTCCACGATCTTCCCACTAAAATTTTCAGTACTCAAAACTATGTAATAATATAACATTTTGTTGACAAACGTTATATTATTACATAGTTTCCAAAATAATAAGCAACGATGGTAAAAAATATGGATCTGCACTTCAATAAGACAACATTAGGCTATAGGAATAGAATAGCAATAAAGAACTTTTCAGCAAAATTAAAAGCTGGTTCATTGGTTGCAATAACAGGTGATAATGGCGCTGGAAAATCGACACTGCTAAAAGCTATCGCCGGATTGATTAAACCTCTTAAAGGAAAAATTACAAAACCAAAAAAAAGCTGCATTGCTTATCTTGCTCAGCAATGTAATATAGATCAAACATTTCCAATTGATGTGAAAACGCTTGTAAAAACAGGACTGTGGTCTTTTTGTGGATTATGGAAGAATCAGCGCCCTTATGATTCTAAGATTCAAAATGCTCTTAAAATGGTTGGGCTTACAGAACTCGCATCCCGTTCGCTTGAAACATTATCAGGCGGGCAATTGCAACGCGCTCTTTTTGCACGTATCATTATACAAGATGCCAATATTATTTTACTTGATGAACCTTTCAATGGTGTAGATCATAATACCCAAAAAGACCTTCTTGCACTGATCACATACTGGCAACAGCAAGGACGCACAATTCTCACAGCACTCCATAATCCTCTCATCGTGCAAGAATTTTTCCCCCAAATGATTCAAATTGATCAACAAAACGCCTTTTATGGAGAAACAACACAGTTTTTAAACAACACCATTCATCACGTTATGCCACCTCTCACATCCAATTCTTTCCCTATTAGCGCACAAAAACAAAATCTTCCCATCAATGATCCTCTCTTTCTTACTTAGGTATAAGACGTGTATGCATTTTTTCTTGCCCCCTTTGTTGATTTCCAATTTATGCAAAACGCCCTTATCGGTTCTATTTTTCTGTCTATTAGCGCTTGTCCTGTTGGTGTGTTTTTGATGCTCCGTGGAATGAGCTTGACAGGAGATGCTATTTCTCATGCCATTCTTCCTGGTGTTGCAACTGCTTTTCTGATTTGTGGTTTTTCCCTCATATCTATGACACTTGGTGGCATCTTCGCTGGTCTTATTGTTGCTTTAGCAACCATTTTGATTTCACGAAACAGCTTTCAGAAAGAAGATGCATCCATGACCGTCTTTTATCTTATTGCACTCGCGGCAGGTGTTATTATTATCTCACTGAAAGACTCAACAATTGAGCTGCTTCATCTCTTATTCGGATCGGTTCTTGCACTTGATGCACAAGCCCTTTGGTTAATCGCTACTATAATGCTGATTACACTATGCAGCCTTTGTATTTTTTGGCGTGCACTCGTTTTAGAAAGCTTTGACCCCCTCTTTTTTAAATCACTCTCTCCATTGAGTAAATATATTCATATTTCATTGCTTGGACTTGTGGTGTTGAATCTGGTTGGAGGCTTTCAATCACTAGGAACATTACTTTCCGTTGGTATTATGATGATTCCAGCCATTACAGCCCGTTTTTGGTTTTCACGGCTAGTCCCTATTTGCGCGCTTTCCACTCTTTTTGGAATCATTTCTAGCGTATGTGGTCTCCTGCTTTCTTTTCATCTTTCACTTCCCTCCGGCCCTGCTATCATCATTGCCGCAGGATTTATTTATCTCGTTTCCTGTTTGATAAGTCCACGTGGCTTTATTGTAACATGGTTTCCCCACCTCTTTTATACCTCCTCACTTTAAGGAAAAAAATGTGCCTAAGTTTGCTCAAAAATTTGTTATTCTTGGAGCCTTATTGCTTGCCCTTTCTCCATTTTCTGCTTCTGCACACAATAAAATCAAAGTTGTTGCGAGCTTTTCTATTCTCGCAGATCTCGTAAAAAATGTAGGAGACCACCATATCTCTATGACTACTTTTGTAGGTCCAAATGCGAATACCCACACTTATGAACCTACCCCCCATGATGCTCAAGCGCTTAGAAATGCTCAAATTATTTTCATCAACGGGCTTCATTTAGAAGGATTCATTGATCGCCTCATTACAGCAAGCGGTACAAAAGCACTTCTTGTCGAAGTTAGCGCTAACATTCCCTCTCTCAAAATGAAAAATCAAGAACATAATGCCCATCACCACCATAGCGTTATTGATCCACACGCTTGGCAAACAATTCCCAATGTCAAAATCTATGTGAAAAATATCGCTGCTGCTTTTTGTAAAATCGATCCACAATCCTGCACCAGCTACAAAAAAAATGCCGAAACCTACATCCAAAAACTTAAAATAGCACAAGATACCCTGAAAACAAAAATTTCTACCATTCCTAAAGATAAACGTATCATTATCACATCTCATGATGCCTTTGGCTATTTTGCCAAGGAATATGGTTTTACTATCCTTGCCCCTCAAAGTGCTTCAACAGAAACTGAAGCAACCGCAGCCGATGTTGCTAAACTTATAAAACAAATTAAAGCGAATAAAGCAACTGCCCTATTCGTTGAAAATATCTCTAATCCCCGTCTCATAAAACAGATTGCAAAAGAAACAGGTTTAACAATTGGTGGAACACTTTATTCTGATGCATTGTCAAACAAAAATGGCCCTGCAGCAACTTATCTCGATATGATGGAACACAATGTGAATACCATCATTGATGCTATCACAAAACATTAAGATCTTCTATAAAAGAGATAAAAAAGAGTTCATAAAATCGTAGGTCTATGATTATGTTACTAATGATGCTCCAACAGCTATAATTGATAACATTGATATGAAATAAAGTTACTTTTACAGAGAAATTTATACTCTATAGATTCTAAGATAGATAAAGTAAGTGGATTTATTGCCTCATGGTGCCCAAACTGTCAGCAGTAGCATTCTATTTTTCAATGCTTCTTTTACAATAACTCTCGACACTTGAAACGATTCATAAGAAGAATTTGGTGTCTTTTTCTTAAAGTATTTTTATCTATCCAACTTCATTTATAACATGCAAGTAGAATTAGTGTATGAATAAAAACCACTTGAAGAAAAAATGCCTCTTATGAAGAGTCTCAACACAATAATTGTTGCAATGTTGGAGACTGAAAGAGAGTATGATGATGGCCCCAGCTTGCATTTTTATAAGCATAAAGATGGCGATACACAATGGATTTTATGTTATACTACTTATAAACGACTGCGTGAATAAATAGTTGGAACAACCTTGCAAGATATTTTTTAAAAAAAGTGCGTAAATTGGCAACCCAATAGCCTTCTGTTTAGGTATTCTGTTTTGTATGAGAGATGCAATTCTATTCAAAGAACGTAAAAAAATGTGTTCGGCAATGCTTAATCGCCATTATGTAAGAGACACTGGCTCAGATGTTTTTGAAAATTGCAATACTAAATTAAAAGATGATGCTAAAGACAGAATCTATTTTTTATCTTGATGCTTTCATATTCCCCCCCCTAAATTAAGCTGTCTCCTCATTTTAAAAATTACACAAGCAGATAAGCTTATTCTACTCTGGCATACAAAACTGAATACAGCACTGAACCGTCTTCATATTTGTCTCAAACATACTGCTGTATAAAGTTTAGGTTGATTTATAAGCAACAAAAAGCACGCGCTTTATAAGAAAGTAATATCATAAAACCATTAATAGACTGGTAATATATTGAAAAAATATACCAGCTTTTATAAAATGCTTTGTAAAACAATAATATAACTGTCTTTGTCTCTGCTGATTCTTATAGGTGTTCGCATCGATCCCCTATGCTATATTCATAAAGATCTGTTTGAGGATGATCTATAGGCAATTTTTAACTCAAGAATATAGAAAAGATCGATGAGATGTTACAGATGTGTTTCATCTGCTTTTATCGTTAAAAGTAATGAAAATTCTAAAACAAGCACGCCTTCTATCTCTCAGTGATTTTTTTGCAACTTATCAGATACCCTCGCTGAGAATTGCATAGTGATTTACATGAGAAAAAAATAAACTTGCAGCATGCGCGCATAGGTTTCTCTCTAATTTATGTGATTGGTAGAAAAAACAAATGCTTCTTATAGGAGCTCTGAAACCATTTTAGATCATATGGCCAGCGGTAAAATAGAATGCGCCTATTTTCGTACAGACTATTTAAAACAGCGTCGTATTTTGTGGATCAAGTAGACTTCTTATGTCAGGGGTCAAAGCCAAGATATGGGGCGCATCCTCCCTTATCTGTGACTCATTTTTTCTCTCTATTTCTCTCATTTACTTTTATAATACACATAAATTATTACATCAAGAAACATATTATAATATGTTTTTTTTATAACAAAATTATAAATGAGTAAAAATATGGTTAATAAAGATTTATTCTATATTGATATTTTTTTATAATGAAAATGATGTTTGAAAATTATATTCTTCTTACAGACCGTGAAAATGCAAAATTTCTTCATATAAATGTTTTGACATTCTCAGCGCCATGGGACAATGGATCATTACCAAAACTGTTAAAATTTTGTTTTTAATCCCATCGGTTACAACCTGAGTTTGTAAATGTAATCGAGAAAGTCAAAACACAACATTATCATGACGCAGCATAAAAGAGAGTCGTGTCACATCAAGTAATGCTTACTTATTATTTGTGCGCTTTCCTGTGTTTTTATTAAAAGTATGAAAATTCTGATGAGCAACTGTGAAACTTAGTTTTTGACCATAGTCTTGTGTCAAGCGTTCTTTTATTTCAATCGTAAAGATGATACCATTCCAACGCGTTAAAACATGGCAACCTGTTCCAATAAGCTTGATAAGCTCAATTTTTGTGTGAAAGACAGGCCCTTTATCTGGATGTTGTCCCAATAAGATTATTTCAGGTCTGAATGCCAAAAGATCAGTTTCTTCGCCATAAGAAAATGAATGCCCTAAATGTTGTTCTAAGACATGGCGATCAAGAAAATTCATAGGAGGAGAACCAATAAAATCAGCAACAAATGTTGTTGCTGGAGTATCGTAAATTTCCATTGGTGTTCCAATTTGCTCGATAGCTCCTTTATTCAAAACGACTATTCTATCAGCTAATGTCATAGCTTCTAGTTGATCATGGGTAACATAGAGGCTCGTTGTTCCTAATGAACGCTGTAGTGTTTTTATTTCAATACACATTTGCGCCCGTAATTTTGCATCAAGATTTGAAAGAGGTTCATCAAAGAGAAAAACACGGGGTTGACGTACAATCACACGCCCCATTGCAACACGCTGACGTTGTCCTCCTGATAATTGTCGTGGTTTACGATCAAGAAATGGTTCTATCTCCAAAAGCTTTGCAGCATGTGCGATACGTTTTTTAATTTCTTCTTTAGGAGTTTTACGATTTTTAAGACCATATTCTAAGTTTCCACGAACTGTCATATGGGGATAAAGGGCATAATTTTGAAAAACCATAGCGATATCACGATCAGCTGGTTCACGATCATTGATACATTCGTTATCAATGCATAATTCACCTGAAGTAACTTGTTCAAGTCCTGCTATAATACGTAATAAGGTCGATTTTCCGCACCCTGAAGGACCGACAAGAACAAGAAGTTCTTTATCGGCAACAGTTAAATTTAAATCATCAATGACCAGAATGCCGTTGTCATACTGTTTTTTTATATTTGATAACTGGATTATGGCCACAATTACTTCTCCGTTTCAATAAGGCCTTTGATAAAAAGCCGCTGCATGAAGATAACAACAAGAACAGGGGGAACCATGGCAACAACCGATACTGCCATGAGTATATTCCATTGAGGATCATGTTGAAGTGATTCGACAATAAGCTGTTTTAAAATAATAAGGATCGTTTGATGATTTTGATCCGTTGTGATGATAAGAGGCCAGAGATATTGTATCCATCCATAAATGAACATAATGATAAATAAAGCAGCGATATTGCTTTTACTAAGAGGAAGAAGAATATCCTTAAAAAATTTAACTGGACCTGCACCATCAACACGTGCCGCCTCTAAGAGTTCATCTGGAACAGTCAAAAAAAACTGGCGAAATAAAAATGTAGCGGTTGCAGATGCAATAAGTGGAATAATCATTCCACTATAGGTGTTAACCATCCCCAATTTCGCAACAATCTCATAGGTTGGAAGAATACGAACTTCGACAGGGAGCATCAATGTAACAAAAATAAGAACAAAAGCAGTTTTTCGGAAGGGAAAGCGCATGTAAATAATTGCATAAGCAGACAAAAGTGAAATAATAATTTTTCCAACGCTAATTCCAAGAGCCATAATGAATGAATTCATTAAGAGTGGCCAGAGGTTGGGCAAACCCAGCTGTGCAAGGCCATCACCAAAGATTGTTTTATAATTTTCCAGAGCATATTTCCCAGGCAAAAGAGGAAGTGTTCCTGAGTTAAATGCTGCTGAACTATGAGTTGATGCAATGATAGCAACATAAACTGGAAAGCAAATAATGATAATACCAACAATAAGAGTAATATGGGTTAGAAATTTCAAAACAGGGCGATTTTCAACCATAATTTGTTTCCTAATATTGTACACGGCGCTCAATCCAGCGAAACTGGATAAACGTTAAGACAATAACCATCAACATCAATATTGTTGATTGTGCTGCTGATGCACCGATTATTTGATTTCTAAAGCCATCGTCATATACTTTATAGACGAGGATGCTCGTTGCACGCGCAGGACCTCCAGAAGTTGTATTATCAATAATACCAAAAGTATCAAACATAACATAATTGACATTGACAATAAGAAGGAAAAACGTCGTTGGTGAAATTTGCGGGAAAACCACTGTCCAAAATCGTTTAAAGGGACCAGCACCATCAATGGCGGCTGCTTCTATTTGAGAACGCGGAACAGACTGAAGACCTGTAAGAAAAAAGAGAAAATTGTAAGAAATTTGTTTCCAACTAGCCGCAATGACAATAAGAATCATTGCTTGAGTGCCATTAATACGATAATTCCATAGCACCCCTATTTTCTCGAGAAAAAAAGGGATAATTCCGATGGTGGGATGAAAGATAAACAGCCACAATATACCTGCCAATACTGGAGCAACAGCATAGGGCCAGAGCAAAAGCATTGTATAAGCCTTTTTTGCACGGATGACACGATCAACACAGACAGCTAAGAGAAGTGATATTGTCATTGAAGCGACAGTAACTGAGATGGAAAATACTGCGGTTGTAAGAAGCGATTGCCGATATGTAGGATCAGAAAGAACGGTTAGATAATTCTCAAAACCAATAAAGGTTGTTGTAAAGCCAAAAGGGTCTTCACGCTCAAAAGATGATTTTATTGCTTGAGCAGCAGGCCAAAAGAAAAACAAAAAAGTCACAAGAAGCTGAGGAAAAAGCAGTCCGTAAGAAAGTAGACTATTTTTAAAATATGCATGTTTTTCTTGCATTCGTAGGGCTCTTTAAATGTAGAGACTTTAAAAAAGTAAACAAAAAGGACTCAACCGTTTTTGTTGAGTCTTTAATGTTTAACAATAAAACGAAATTAATGATTAGATCTTTCAAATTCACGCAAGAGTTTATTTCCACGTTCAACGGTCTCATCTAAACCATCTTTCGGCGTTTTTGAACCACTAAGAACAGCTTCCAACTCTTGATCAAGAATGGCACGAATTTGTGGTAAATTACCAAATCTTATCCCTTTTGAGTTAACTGTTGGTGGATTAAGATTAATCTGTTTGATAGCTATATCCGCACCTGGCGTTTTTTCATAGAAATGTTGTTTTTTGCTCAATTCATAAGTCGCTTTTGTGGTTGGGAGATAACCTGTTTCCTGATGCCACTTTGCTTGATTTTCTGTTTTTGAAAGAAATTTAAGAAAAGCGGCTGCCCCTGCATATTCCTTTGGAGTATGGCCCTTAAACGCCCAAATAGAAGCTCCCCCAATAACTGAATTTTGTGGTGCTCCTTCTGTATCCTTATAGTACGGTAGCATACCAACCCCCACATTAAACTGAGCTTCAGAAACAATCCCAGCATGTGATCCTGAAGATTGCATAAAAATTGCACAATTTTGTGCCATAAACATTGGTGTTGAATCTAATGCACCTGCTGGACCACCATAACGGAAAATACCTTGATCAGACCACTTTTTCAGGTCAGCCCACATACGCACTTGTAAAGGTCCATTAAATGTAAGTTCTGAATCAAGTCCTTTAAAGCCATTTTCCTTCGTTCCAAAAGGAACATTATGCAACGCTGAAAAATTTTCTATACCAATCCATTGAGCGGCATAAGCCATTGTAAAACCACAATTTGCCGCTTTAGTCTCAAGAATTTTCTTGGAAAAGTTTTCTATATCTTGCCACGTTCTAGGAGGCTGTTCTGGATCAAGCCCTGCTTTTTTAAAGATATCTTTGTTATAATAAAGGATGGGTGTTGAAATATTAAATGGCATAGAGACGATACGTCCCTGTTCATCGGAGTAATAACCACTAATAACAGGGAAATAATCTGTAGGATCAAATTCTTGTTTTGTATCAGCCATAAGTTGATAAAATGGGTAGATTGCGCCTTTTGCAGCCATCATAGTTCCAGTACCAACGTCATAAATTTGAGCAAGTACTGGCTGTTTCTTTCCACGAAATGCTGCAATGAGTGAAATCAATCCCTCTTCATATTCACCGCGAAATGAAGAAACAACTTTATACTCAGATTGACTTGCATTAAAATCGTTAATGAGACTTTCAGTTTGCTTTCCTAATTCACCACTCATAGAATGCCAAAAGCTGATTTTTGTCTGTGCAAAACTTTCTGTCATCCCCGCTGTGGACATTATGATAGCAACCGTGGCCGCTATGGAAAGATAAAAACGACTCATGCTTCACCCTTTCTGAAGTGATGGAATACAAACTACCCCCTAAATTTATAGTATTACACATGAACATGCTATGACAGTTTTATTTCAGAAACATATTCTCTCATTTAAACAGGAACCACCTAAAGGTCAAATGAATTTATTTAAATTTATTTATTTTCTTTTATAAGCTTTCTTATATATTCACGAAATACGCGTTTGTAACTATCTGAAAAAAGTGAGATGGCTTAAATAAGCAAAGCCACTTGGTAAAAAGATATGGATCGTAAATATCATTCAATGACTATTTTAATATCTGGATTTACTTTTTTAAAAAGAATTGTTTATTCTTTTATTATTTGTCTTATAACTTTCGGCTTATAACTTTAACACGATGTTGCTACTGAATTTAAAGAAGAGACAAATAGAATTTTTTTAAAATTAAGAAAATCATTTTGAAGCGCTTAATAGTCTCTTTCCCTGTAACAAGATCACACCCCTCATGCAAAACAAAATGACACTGTATGACCAATTTCCATGCTGTTAAAAAATCTTTCAATACATCTACATTTCATGATAGAACCTGTAAAATAAGATATAAAGCCTCTCCATTAAAGTATATAAGACTTTTTGTATGCCATCATTTTTACACTTCATAAAAGTGAAAAACGACATCATCATATGAGACCCTAATGCTTAATAAGCCTTGCATTTGAAATACGTTAAATGAATATTTTTATTCTTTTCTCAATTATTTTTTATCCACACACCAACCCTACTTGTAATGTTCAAACAAATGATTTTGATTGATTCATTGTAAAAATATTTGAAATAAGAGAATCTTACGTATTAAGGTCTCTTACTCACATGAGTAAAATATTAATTATCATTATAAATCAATGTATTATTGTTATATATTAGATAATTTTTCTTCTTTCATTACGCTAACTTTATGAAGATATATAGTTCCTTTTGTGTTGATGTATTTTTACCTTTGTGCACACAATTGCAATGCGAGATCAGGTTGATCTGTCGTAATATAATGTACAGGCATATCAAGCCAATATGATAACCGAGCTTTTCCATTAATTGTCCATACCCCTACAGTAAAACCAGCCTCAAGAGCTGATTCAATAAAGTTCTGTGAAACAATAGAGCCATCTAAACTTAGGTCAGAACAACCTAATTGCTTCCATTCAGAAAAATGACGGTACATATCACCTTCAAAATTATCAACACATGGACCAGATGGTATTCCTGCTTCAATAAAAGGACGAAGGATAAAAGGATCAAAACTAATTGCAGAAACCCGTTCTGATAAATTTCGGCTTTTTATTAGCGCAAGCGCTTTTTGGGATAATATTGTTTCGCGCTCCACTTCACCGCATGTCTTGATTTCAAGATGCAATGCAACATTCGTTGGTGCTAAAAGATCAAGCACTTCTTCTAATAAGGGAGGTGCTTCTTGGCTTCCTTTTACGCAGAGTTGTTTGCGTGTTTCATTATCAATGTCATGAATATACCCCTTTTTTCCAACCAATTGGTCTAGACGGAAGTCGTGAAAGACAACCACTTCACCGCTTTTTAGCAAATGAACGTCGCATTCAACTTCATCAACACCTAACGCTATAGCATTATTAAATGCCGAAAGAGTATTTTCAGGATAAAGATGAGCTCCTCCACGGTGTGCAACAATTTTTTTCTCAGACATGCAAAATCCCACACTTCTCAATTTTAAACGATATTGACGTACAGATTGTCAGATAAAGACTTATATCATATGAAAATACACAATCATTTTTAAATGATTTTTTCTACACTTCTCGAATATCAAACCCTCAGTCATATTTTATTCTTAAAAAACTTATCCTTCATTTTAATTATTCCCATTCAATAGTACTAGGAGGTTTTGAGGTTACATCATATACAACACGATTAATCCCTCTAACTTCGTTAATAATACGTGCTGCTGTCTTACTTAAAAACGCCATATCATAGGGATAAAAATCAGCAGTCATTCCATCTACAGATGTGACGGCGCGAAGAGCACAAACAAATTCATAAGTGCGATCATCCCCCATCACGCCAACAGTTTGAACAGGAAGAAGAACAGCAAAAGCTTGCCAAATTTCGTCATAAAGACCAGCTTTATGGATTTCCTCAAGGTAGATAGCATCTGCTTCACGTAAAATTTCTAATTTTTCACGGGTCACAGTACCTGGACAGCGAATTGCAAGACCGGGACCTGGAAAAGGATGGCGACCAATAAACTGCTCCGGTAATCCTAACTCTCGCCCTAGCAAGCGAACCTCATCCTTAAAGAGCTCACGCAACGGTTCTACAAGTTTCATATTCATCTGTTCTGGTAGCCCCCCCACATTATGATGGCTTTTAATGGTTACCGTTTCACCAATAGCAGACACACTCTCAATAACATCTGGATAAAGTGTTCCTTGTGCTAAAAACTCTGCACCTCCTATTTTTTTAGTTTCTTCTTCGAAAACTTCAATAAAAAGGCGACCAATCGTTTTGCGCTTTTTTTCTGGATCTGTCTCACCTTCTAAAGCATTAAGAAATATATCGGCAGCATTAACGTGAATAAGCTCTATATTATAATGATCACGAAAGAGCGTGAGAACTTCTTCAGCTTCATTCTTGCGCATCAGCCCATGGTCTACCAAAATGCATGTCAGTTGATCTCCTATGGCTTCATGAAGGAGTACCGCTACAACAGATGAATCCACTCCCCCTGAAAGACCACAAATCACACGACTTTTCCCAACTTTTTGTCGTATCGTAGCAATTGCCTGCTCACGATAAGAAGCCATTGACCAATTGCCTTTAATAGCAGAGATCTTATGAACAAAATTTTGCAAAAGTTTTGTACCATCCGGTGTATGGATAACTTCAGGATGAAACTGTACCGCATAAAAATATCTTTTCTCATCAGCAATAGCCGCATAGGGAGCTCCTTTTGAGGTTCCTATGACACGAAAACCTTCTGGTAAAGCTGCCACACGGTCACCATGGCTCATCCATACTTGATAACGAGAACCTTTTTCCCACACTCCATCAAAAAGGGCACTCTCTTCTTGAACTTCCAAAAAAGCACGCCCAAATTCACGCTCATGTCCAGCTTCAACCTTTCCTCCAAGCTGAACACACATGACTTGTTCACCATAGCAAATGCCCAAAATCGGAACACCCGCCTCAAAAATTTCCATTGGAGCACGCGGAGAGCCCTCATCAATAACGGAATAAGGACTCCCTGATAAAATAATAGCTTTAGGATTTATGCGGCGCACAGCTTCTAAAGCCAATTGAAAAGGAGTAATTTCACAATACACTCCCATTGCTCGTACCCGTCGTGCAATAAGTTGTGTAACTTGTGAACCAAAGTCAATAATAAGAACAGTGTCTGGATGTGATATGCTCATAGAAAACCAATCAACAATTGTAAAAGAAAACTCATGAGAGTTATGATTCAATCTTTCTCTTTTCACAAGCCTGTTTTCTTAAGAAAAAGATTATTCTCGTAAAGTTTATGATAAAAAGTGTAAGAATATGGATCAATGTTTTTTTTGCAACACAGATAAAAAGAACCCATCTGTTTGTGTTGTGGCCGGCGACAAAGTAAGTCCATAATTTGAAAAAACTGGTTGCACAGGAGAAAAACTAAAATATTTCTGCCAAAGCGCTGGCATATCTATTGGAGAAAAATGAGAATGTTGTTGAAGGAAATGGGAAATTTGTTCCTCATTTTCATCTGTAAAAAGAGAACAGGTAATATAGATTAGGCGCCCATTTGGCTTAAGATAAGCTATCGCTTCATTCAAAATATCCCTCTGTTCTGTTTGGCGTTGTTTCACCTGTTCTAATGTTAAACGCCATTTCGCATCTGGACGACGACGCCATGTTCCTGTCCCACTACATGGTGCATCTAGTAGAACTCTATCCATCTGGCCTATTAATGGCTTCAATTCTTCTTTTTGTGCTCGTGTTTGTACATTACGAACACCAGCGCGTCGAAGACGATCAAAAATAGGAGCTAAGCGCGCTTTATCAAAATCATAAGCATAAATTTGCCCACGATTGTTCATATCGGAAGCTAAAGCTAATGTTTTGCCCCCAGCACCTGCACAATAATCTAATACCTGCATGCTCTCTTGCGCTTCCACAAGGTGAGCAACAATTTGAGATCCTAAATCCTGTATTTCAAAGTGTCCTTTTTGAAAAGCTGGTTCCACTTGAACATTGGGATGACGATTAAACTTTTCAATCGGTGCAATTCTTAAAGCTTGCCCAAACCATGGAAAAGATTTAAGTTTGGTTTTTGCTAATTCTTTCAGCACCTTTTCTGGTGTTGCCTTTAGGTTATTTACCCGTAGATCTAAAGAAGGACGCGTTGCTAACGCAGCCGCTTCAGTGATCCAATTATCACCAAATAAAGGACGCAGATGCGCTTGACACCATTGCGGAATATCACCACGAATATAGTCTGGAGCATCCACTAATTGCTGACCTTGCCACGATTTACGCTGTTTAGCCCCTAATAACTGCGGTGCAAACCGATCTTCTGCCAATTCACCGTCAATTTGCTCCAGCGTCATTTTTTCAGAATCTAATAAGGCACCAAAAACGATATCTCGGATATCATCACTCTCCATACGCCATTGTAAAGAATAACGTCGTCTTAAAACATCATAAACGATTGTACCAATAGCTGCACGATCACCTGCTCCAGCAAAGCGATGAGAAAGACCCCAATCCTTTAAAGCTTCTCCTACTGGGCGATGCTTCACTTCTATCTCTGTGAGAACATCTATTGCTGCTTGCAAACGCCCACCTAATCGCATTCATTTCTCCCATTAAAATAATAAAATTTTAAATCATCTAAAAAAATAATATTATCGCCTTCTTGCCAATGAAACCTTCTCAAAGCCATAAAAAATTTACATTCAATATTAAAATGATCTGATCATACTTTTTTATAAGATCCAATTTAGAGTATTTAAATTTTTCCTTTCATCTTCTGCCCATTCGCTTTTTATCCTTCTACCTCTTATGCTAAAAGATACGTAGCCATCCATAAAGAACTTATTTCCGCCATGCATTACGAAAAAACCAAACTCTTTAATTTATTTGCGTAAAATAAAATTTACGAGGATTGTCTGAACAATAGAAAAAAATCAAATATCTCCCATCTTTATATGGCTATCCTTCTGAAAAAATAGAAAAAATCTTCTCATAAAATTAAACAAGTTCATCTTACGTTCAACAAAAAATTAACTTTTTAGAAAATGCTTGGAACCACTATTTGGTATGACCGTTTTTACTCTAATGGCAACTGCCAGACAATTTTAAAGGAGAAAATAATGACTTATAATAATGGAAAAACAACTTCGTCTAAAAGCCGTCATAATACAATGCCCTCAAACAACGGAAAGAAATCCGTCCAAAGTGATCAGACAAACACTCGCCAACGTGCGTCAAAGACTGGACGGAAGACAACAAAAAGTTAATTCTAATTTTATATAACTTATTTCATATAGTCTTAACAGAAAGAATTAGAGTTTTAACCTCTAATTCTTTCCTTTTTGGGATTATTACACCAAATTACAAACAGAAAAAAGCGCAGTCTCTCTTTCTTGTTCTCGGAAAATTTTATATTTATGCAATATGATATTAGGCTCTTGTATCTTTAAACTGGTCCACGATAATTTGGACTCTCTCGTGTGATAGAAACATCATGCGTATGACTTTCATGGAGTCCCGCATTCGTAATACGTACAAACGTTGCTTTTTCACGAAACTCTACGAGATCTTTTGCTCCAACATACCCCATCGAAGCACGAAGTCCACCAGCAAGCTGATGTAGAACTGATGCTATAGGACCTTTATAAGCCACCTGCCCCTCCACACCTTCAGGAACTAACTTAAGTTCATCACGAACATCATCTTGAAAATAGCGATCTGCCGATCCTCGTGCCATAGCACCAACAGATCCCATGCCGCGATAAGCTTTAAAGGATCGTCCTTGATAAAGATAAACTTCGCCAGGACTTTCTTCTGTACCCGCTAAAAGAGAGCCAATCATAGCAGCACAAGCCCCACCTGCTAATGCTTTAGCAAAATCACCGGAAGCTTTTATCCCCCCATCAGCAATAACGGGGATGCCCGCTTTTTCAGCAACTTCTGCAGCATTCATAATGGCTGCAAGCTGAGGAACACCAACACCTGCAACAATTCGCGTTGTGCAAATAGAACCAGGACCAATCCCAACTTTTATAGCATCCGCACCACTGTCAATCAAAGCCTGTGTTGCTTGAGCAGTCGCCACATTACCAGCAATAATAGCTGGAGAAAACGTCATTTTTTTAATACGCTCAACAGTGTCTAATACACGCTGAGAATGTCCATGTGCAGTATCAATTACTAGAATATCAACGCCTGCATCAATTAATCGTTCAGCCCGCTCAAACCCATCGTTCCCTACACTACTTGCAGCTGCAACACGCAAGCGACCTTGTGAATCTTTGGCAGCGTTTGGATTTAATTTTGCTTTTTCAATATCCTTAACTGTTATCAGTCCGACACAACGATTCTGTTCATCCACAACTAATAATTTTTCAATACGATGATGGTGTAAAAGATACTTCGCTTCATTGAGTTGAACATTTTCACGCACTGTGATTAAATTTTCATGCGTCATTAATTCATAAATTTTTTGTTTGGGATCCGATGCAAAACGCACATCCCTATTTGTCAAAATGCCAACAAGCCGTCCAGCAGTTTCACCTTTAGCACCATTTTCAACAACCGGAATACCGGAAATACCATGAGAGCACATCAAAGATTTTGCTTCTTCAAGTGTTGCATCTGGTCCAATGGTGACTGGATTAACAACCATACCAGATTCAAACTTTTTTACTTGGCGAACTTCTTCTGCCTGCTCTGCAGGAGACATATTACGATGAATAACCCCAAGACCACCAGCTTGAGCCATAGCAATTGCCAAACGCGATTCTGTTACCGTATCCATTGCCGCAGAAAGCAATGGCAAATTGAGCTTAATATCCGCTGCAATGCGCGTACTGAGATCCACTTGACTAGGCATAACAAGAGAATGACCGGGTTGTAAAAGTACATCATCAAAAGTCAGTGCCAATGCACCTGTCCCCGTTTCAACAATCTTTGCCATATCAAAATTCCTTTTATAATAAAACACCGCAAGAAGCTTTAAAATACAACTGCGGTTCTCATACATGGTAGATTGGCAAAAAATTATGCCATGCTACAAACAAAATGAAAAGAAAAATAAATATTTTTTTTAAGTGTGGTTTATAAAAATTTACAATTGTGATTCAATAGGTAACCAACTTATTATTTTTGCAAATGCGCGACGCCAAAAATTACTTTCTGGCTCATAGTCAATGCTATATTTTTTTTCATTTTCAATAAAATCCCAATAAATACGATTATTATCACCAAGACGCAGATGATAGCTCATTTCCCCTGTGGTTTCTTCAGAAAACAACAAATCTAATCTTGCTGTAATGGGAGCACATTCAAAAAGAATGCCCATTTCTGTATTTAATGATGCTGATCTTGGATCAAAATTTAAAGATCCAATAAAAGCTGTTTTACGATCAATTAAAAAAGCTTTAGCATGTAAACTTGCCTTACTCGATCGAAACAATCGCAACCCATGAGTATTGCCTTCCGCTTTTAATTCATAAAGATTAACACCACTTTTCAACAATGCCTTACGATAAGGTACATAACCACCATGCACTAATGCTACATCAGTAGCAGCTAAAGAATTTGTCAGAATTTTGACATCAACACCCTTTGAAACCAAATTACTAAAATTCTGCGTGCCAACCTTACCAGGAACAAAATAAGGTGACGTAATCTGAACCGTTTTTTTGGCATTTCCAATAACCTTTGAAAGTGCCTTCATAAGCCAATTGCTTGCTTTTTTACGCAATGCTTTTTCTGGAGGGTCAGAAAGAACAACAACTTTGTCTGCTAAAAATAACCGCTTTCCTGTTTGGATAAAACAATTAAAGTTAATGTGCTCTTTGACATAATCTAAATAAACTTTTGCAACCTTGGAATCACGAAACTTTCGTAATTTATCTTTCCAATAGCTAAGATCACTTGCGCTTTTAGGAACAACTAAAGTATGAATTGGCAAAACAACAGCACTATTCCAAAAATCATCAAAGATACTTTCTACCTTTTTAACAGAAGGACCGATTAACATCAAATCTAAATCTCGAAAATGGGATTCTTTACCAGCATCAAAATAAGAATCTGCAAGATTACGTCCTCCTACAAAAGCGACCCTGCCATCAACAATAAAAGCTTTATTATGCATTCTACGTGTTACAGTAATTGCCCGTAATATAATTTCTAAACCACGGCGTAAACCACCTTTACGCGATCGCCCTGGATTAAACATTCTCACCTCAATATGAGGATGTCTATCTAGCGCAATATAAGCTGGATCACGTGCCTGAGCATTAATATCATCCAAAAGAAGCCGTACCCGAACCCCTCGATCAGCTGCCTCAACTATTTCACTTAATAATAGGCGCCCCGTTAAATCATCATCCCAAATATAATACATCAGATCAAGGCTACGCCCAGCCTCTGCAGCTCCTATTGCACGAACACAAAACGCATCCAAATTGCTGATAATGAGGGAAAGGGCATCTTTATCAATCCCCAATCCATTTTCTTCCTCAGCTAATTGACTGACGATACGATCAAGCTTAGTTTCATCTTTCTGAATAGGTAACGCATAAGAACATTGCCCTCTAGCATTTTTCACAAAACGCCCATAGGTGTAGATTGCCAACATAGATGCAATAAAAAAAAAGAGGACAAAACCAATAACAATCTGTAAAAGAGTCAAAGAGGGTAAACTTTCTATTTTAAACTATCACATCATCAGTAATGCAAACGATAACACTAATCACTTTATCTTAATCGTATAGAAGATAAAATGCCACTTCTTGCTTAAGAGAGTATAAATTTAATATTGATGATACAAAAATTTTAGCGGTAGTATTTAAAAGTTTTTAAAAATGCTTCTCTGTTTTAATAAATGTAAACTTAACTAAAATTGTATAAATTGAAACAAACGATTAAAATAGTCACATAAAATTTATATTTGATTTAAATCTACAAAATCATCCTCTATAGATAAATTTTACAATAAATGATTGTTTTCTTAAGCTTCCTCCACGGAATTTATCAAAATCCACTCTATTTTTTTGAAACGCATGCTTGTCATGAAGAGAAATTTGTTATGAATTTTACTTTCGTTCTTGATTTCTTATTGCTCTCAATTCTTCCATTTTTCTATAAAGTGTAGAGCGACCAATATGAAGGCGGCGCGCAATCTCACTCATATGTCCTTTATAATGTTTAATCGCTTTCTCTATAATATCATGTTCCATCTCTGCAAAAGTACGTACATGCCCATCAGTATTCAAAAATTTTATCGATTCTTGCTCATTATCTTCTTGCATATTACCCTCAATGATATTGGGAACACTCATTAATGAATTTCCCATTAATTGCGGAAAATCTCGAACAGTTAATAACGGTCCTTCACTGAGTAAAATCGCACGAAATAAAAAGGTTTCAAGCTCATTTCTATTGCCAGGCCAATCATACTGCATAAGCAAGGAAAGAGCAGAGCCTGCTAAACCATGGACATGTGATCGCCCTGTTTCTGTGATAATGCGATCAATCAAACGTTGTGTGATCTCTGGAAAATCATCCCTTAATTCTCGTAAAGCAGGGACACTAATAGACAAGTGAGAAAATTGTTCAAACAAACTATGCAAAAAAAAGTTCTCATTAACCAAGTCCTTTAAACGCGATGTTGAAATAGCGATGATCCGAAAAGGAAAAAAATCTCCTTTTGTATCCCTTTCCCTTTCTTTAAGGTAATGAGCAAACCGTTTTTGCTGTATGGGCTCAAGTCGATCAATATCACAAAGGCAAAGTGTCCCTTTTTCAAGAGAAGAAACCAATGGTAGGAATTCTTTAAACCACTGCTGATTTTCTTCTTCTGGATCAACGATGGCTGAACATTGAAAGCGAACAAAAACACCCTCCGAAAATAATCCCTCATGATGAATAATCCGAGCTAATGTCTCACGTCCTGTTCCAGCTTCCCCCTCTATCAAAAGATTCTGTAAAGAAGTTGCTGCTTGTCTCGATTGTTCTAACACTATCTGCATAGCTCTACTTTTTACGCAAAGATCAGAAAACCGTAAATGATTCTCTTTTTTTCGCCGAATATCTCGAACCTCATGCTCCAAGGCAGAAATAAGAGCAAGGATATCCAAAGTAACTCTTACGCGTAATAATGTTACTGGATGGATCCAATAATCAATAGCTCCAGCTGTTAAAGCTTTCTGGAGTAAATGCTGATTCTCTTGTTGTGCTATAACGACAATAGGAACAGAAACACCAGCAACTCTAATCATTTTAATCAAATCGCTCACACTCAAATCACTCATAACAACATCAAGGAGTGCAAGCACAATGTTTTTACGCCTGTGTAAAAGATCAATCGTACGGAGACCATTTTCTGCTTCAATGACACGATAACCAAAACCTCGCAGCATAGAAGAAAGTTCTATACGTCTTCCATAATCTTCACTCGCAACAAGAATGGGACCAACCATAATGTCAATAATCTCCTTTGAGACTACTTAGCAGCTTAATATAAAAATTGTTGTAAACCATAAGAAATATTTTACCTCTTGTGTTTCACTTACGAACTTCATCAAGCTGTCAATTAAATACAACATTAAGGCATTTTTTTCCATTTTTTTGCTTTTTCATTGATTTTTATCAAATTTTTCATATTGACTCATGGGGTAATTTAATAATGTTATAGAAACTAGAGAGCAAAATAATCTAAATAGAGTGCAATAAATGAAACATCCCTATCATATTTTATGTCTTACAATTACCGCCTTGCTGTTAAGTGCCTGTAACTTTTCGCGATATTATAACTCAAATATGCCAACTGGAATTGATGGAAAATGGGTTGATGAGAATGGTATTATTTCTTCTTTCCACAATGGTGTTTTTGAAACGCGTGCAGCAGATACAGAAGAAAAACTATCAGAAGGAGCATATAATTATCTCAATGCCCAAAATATAGAAATTGAAATACGCTCTATTCTCCGTGGAACAATTTCTAGAGTCAATTGTACAATGTCATATGACGCCACACAACTTCTCTGCACCTCACATACAGGAGCACAGTTTTTCCTTAAGCGGAAATCTTAACAAAGTACAAGGGAAACCTCTCTTAAGAACAGAGGGAGCACACACATTAAGCAGAAGGCGATATCCTTTCTCCTCCTGATAGAAAATCCTCTCTAAAATACGCAAAGAGGCTAGTATAATCTAGCCCCTGAGAATTTTTTAAACATTATGAAATGCGTAAAATAATCATTTTCTTCCACAAAATATCAATAAAGCCACCTCACAATAAAATTGTAACTTTGTATCATTCAATCTATTTCAACCTATAACATTTTATTTGATAGGGAAGCTTAATCTAAGCAGCGCCAATGCGCAAAAGATCATGAAAATGAACAATTCCTATCGGTTTTTTATCTTCAACCACAAAAAATGCACCAATCTGATGATCATTAATAAAAGCTGTTGCTGCACCAACAAGTGTATTTGGCTTTACAACTTTAGGAGCTTTGGTCATCACCTCGTCAACATTAAATTTTGATAAATTAAAATGAATGTTACGTGCAAGATCGCCATCAGTTACAATTCCGATTAGTTCACCTTCTTGATTCACAACACCAACACAACCAAAATGTTTTTCCACCAAAACATTCATCGCTTCAGTCATAGCTGTTCCCTGCATAACCAAAGGAATATTATCACCCTCATGCATAATATCACACACGTATTTAAGGCTTGCACCAAGAGAGCCACCAGGATGATATATTTTGAAATCCGTTGCGGTAAAACCACGCATTTCTAAAAGAGAAACCGCTAATGCATCTCCCATTGCCAATTGCATAATTGTTGAAGTTGTAGGGGCTAAACCATGGGGGCAAGCCTCTTCTATCTTTGGTAATAATAGCACAATATCAGCTTGTCGTCCTAACACAGAGTGCTTACTTGATGTCATCGCAATAAGAGGAATACGAAAACGCGCCGCATAACTCATAATACCACTTAACTCTTGAGTTTCACCAGACCATGATAAAGCAAGAATAACGTCATCAGAACCAATCATACCAAGATCACCATGATTGGCTTCTGCAGCGTGCACAAAAAAGGCAGGTGTTCCAGTTGAGGCTAAGGTTGCTGCAATTTTTGTCCCTATATGACCACTTTTTCCAAGACCAGTAATGACCACATGTCCACGAGCATTTCTAATAGTTTGAACAGCCGCTTCAAAAGAAGAAGAAAGACTTTCCAGAAGAGCTTTTTCAAGGGCTTCAAGCCCCTGCTTTTCACTAGCAAGTGTTTTAAGCGCTGATGCAACTGCACCTTGCAAAGCCATATGAGGAGACGGTATTGTCATAATCAAATTCGATCAATAAAATTAAGTGAGAGATCTATATCACTTTTCAACATTAATGGTTTCTAGTAAATTTTTCAATGAAGTAGAAACGTGGCTGTGCATATCAGCGCGTGCCAAAGAAAATGCAACGTTGGCTTCAATAAAACCAGCTTTAGAACCACAATCAAAAGTGCGCCCTTTTACTTGCAAACCCCAAAAATCTTGCTCATTTGAAAGCCGTATCATAGCATCTGTTAATTGAATTTCATTTCCTGTTCCCCGTTCTTGAGTGGAAAGAATATTAAAAATTTCTGGCTGCAAAATATAACGTCCATTGATGTACAAATTTGATGGTGCCGTTCCTTGTACTGGTTTCTCTACCATTTTTGTGATTTCAAAACCATTTGCAATCTGTTTGCCTTTCCCAACAATACCATATTTATGTGTTTCTCTAGGATCGCATTCCTGAACTGCTATAATATTTCCCCCACCCACCTTTTCATAAAGGCTCATCATTTCAGAAAGACAGCCCTTTTTCGCCTGTATCAACATATCGGGTAATAATAAAGCAAAAGGTTCCCCTGCAACTAATTCACGCGCACACCAAAGAGCATGCCCTAATCCCAAAGGTTGCTGTTGCCGAGTGAAAGAAGTTGACCCTGGTAATGGCTGTAAACGGTATAAGTGTGCAAGATCTTCTCTCTTTCCACATTCAGCAAGTGTCGTGTATAATTCAACTTGCGCATCAAAATAATCCTCAATGACTGCTTTGTTACGTCCAGTCACAAAAATAAAATGCTCAATACCAGCTTCCCTCGCCTCATCCACAACATATTGAATAACAGGTTTATCAACAACTGTTAACATTTCTTTAGGAATCGTTTTTGTCGCAGGAAGAAAACGCGTACCAAGACCTGCTACTGGGAATACTGCTTTCCGGATTTTACGCACACTCACCCTCCTCAATGAATTCATATAACTTTTTTGTTTTATTTATCATATGTTTTTACGAAATGGTAAAAAAGATATCTTATTGTTTTGATTATCATTATAATGGGCAATCAAAAATGTAAAAAGAGTCTGAGAATTTATTGAAAGGATTAAAACGAATTATTTATTTCAGTTTTTTCCTCTTCTTGATCATATTATCGATTAAACTAAATACAAAATAAAGTTATTGCACATCTAATAAATTGAATATTAATGGGGATTTCAAAATGCAAAAAACAGAATTGAAGACTTTCTCTTTTTTAGAGAAGTCAATAGCTTGGAGAACTCTTTTCACTGTCTCTGCCGTTATTTTTTCTGCTTTTTTTATGTTTTTTATATCCCTTTCATATGCTGATAGCGGATTTAAACACTGGATTAAAGAATTTAAAAAAGTAGCTATTGCTCACAATATTAGCCCTTCTACGTTTCATATGGCATTTAAAGACATTAATGCCATTGATCCAGAAGTTTTAAAAAGCGCCGCATACCAACTGGAATTTATTGCTCCTTCATGGAACTATTTCGATAATCGTGTCCATGATATTGCTATTATAGAAGGACGGCGCCAAGCAAAAAAATGGAATAAATGGCTTCTTCAAATTGAAGAACGTTTTGGTGTTGACCGTAATATTCTGCTTGCTATTTGGTCAATGGAAAGCAACTATGGGAAGGTTTTAGCCAATAAAAGTGTAATGCGTGATACCATTCGCTCGCTTGCAACCCTAGCCTATGCCGATAAAAAACGCGAAAAATACGCACATACACAACTTATTTCTGCTATGAAAATTCTACAAAGTGGTGAAATTAAACGCTCTCAACTCACTGGATCTTGGGCCGGAGCATTGGGACATACACAATTTATTCCAAGCAGTTATCTCGCCTATGCTGTTGATATAAATCAAGATGGACGGCGTGATATCTGGAACTTTGTTCCAGATGCTCTGGCTACTGCTGCTAATCTTCTTCACAAAAATGGCTGGCAACCTAATCTTATTTGGGGAGTAGAGGTAAAAGTGCCGCAGGGAAAAAAACTTCCTGAAGGCTGGTATTCCTTTGAACAATGGAAAAAATTAGGTGTAAAATACGCTAATGGGCATCCTCTTCCTACATTAGCTGAACAAGCAATGTTAAAATATCCAGATGGAGAAAAAGGACCTATATTTTTAGTCACAAAAAATTTCTTTGTTCTAAAACGTTATAATAATGCAGATCGTTATGCTCTTGCCGTTGCCCTTCTTGCTGATCGCATTGCTGGACGTCCTGGATTAGTGCATGATTGGCAAAGACCTTTTCAGCCTATTACTTTCCAAGAATGCAAAGAACTGCAATCTCGCTTAAGTGCATTGGGATATTATAAAGGAGATATTGATGGACAAATCGGAACAGCCTCTCGCAAAGCAATCAAAGCTTTTCAGCTGCATTACGGTCTAAAAGAAAATGGATATCCATCATCTCAAGTGCTTTTTCTCCTTCGCCAACAATAATGGAGAATAAGGTCTTGTCTCTTTTGCGTCTGATATACTTGATATTCTTACTGTTTTCATTTTCTATTGTGGGGATCATACAACCATCCCCAAGTAAAGCAACGAACTTCTTCAAATGGTTGTCACAACATAACAAACAGACGCAACAACCACCGCAAATTATAGAACAAAAAATAAACAAGCCGCAAAAAAAGATCGTAACACAAAAAAACATACAAAAGCTAAAAAATGAGAACGCAAAGCGCATTCTTGTCATAGGAGATTTTACAGCTTCTGCTGTTGCCGATGCACTTAAGAAGTTTTTTATAGATAATAGTGATATCGTTATTATGAACAACACAATGCCAGCTTCCGGATTAGTTCGAACTGATTATTATTCTTGGCAAAGCAATATTTCTAAACTCATTAATCAAAATAACCCCGATGTCATTATCATGATGATCGGGGCCAATGATAATCAACCCATCATAGACTCTCATAGCACGATTAACACAGATCAATCAGAATGGATGCACATCTACAAACAAAGAATTATCGAAATTGCTGAAAGTCTTCATGCCTCTGGAAAATCATGGATATGGATAGGTCAACCTTCTTTTGGAAATGACCTTTTGACACAAAAAATGAAAATTTTTAATGCGCTCTACAAACAAGTAACAGAAACAGCAGGAGGATATTTTCTTGATATCTGGAGTGGCTTTAGTGATGAAGAAGGAAACTTTTCTTTTTCAGGCTATGATATTAATGGAAAAATGACCAAATTGCGCACCAATAATGGCATGCATTTCACTTCTGAAGGAAAGAAAAAACTTGCTGCTTATTTAGAAAAGCCATTGAAAAATATTTTAAATTTTCATGCCTTTTCTCATGAAAATTCTTACTCAACCGATCAAGTTATTAAAAAACTTATACAAGAATCAGACAATCAAGAGCGGAGTAAAATTATGCGTCAGCCTCCAATGAACCTCGATGATATGGTACAAAAAAACACTCACCTTTTAGGCAAACGAAAGTCAAGTTTTATAAAAAAATCATGGTTTCCACCAAATGGGCATCAAAAAGATCGAGCTGATAATTTTTCTTTCCCATAATGTCTATTTAAAATACAAAATTTATTTTCCTCTATAAACAAAAAGCGAATAAGATAAAAAACTCTGTTTACATAGCTATAATGAAGAGAAAATTTGCATAAATTGCAACTACATCTTTGCGAAGAATATGAAAACGGCATGGTTAGCACCATGCCGTTATATCTTATAGTCCACGTTTGTTAATCATTGCCTCTGGTAAAGGCATCCGTCCCCGAAAAGCTTTATAAAGCTCCTCTGGATCACGACTTCCCCCAGCAGAGTAAATAAAACGTTTCAACTTATTAGCAAGCTCTGAATTAAAAACATCTCCCGTTTCTTCAAAAGCCTGAAAAGCATCAGCATCAAGCACTTCTGACCACAGATAAGAATAGTAACCAGCGGCGTAACCATCCCCTGAAAATATATGCGTAAAATGTGGGGGACGATGACGCATAATAATTGTATCAGGCATTTGCAGCTTGTCTAATTCTTGGCGTTCAAACACTGTTGGATCAGTGACTTTTTCTCCTTGGTGAAAAGCCATATCCACGAGAGCTGATGAGATAAATTCAACCGCAGAAAATCCAGCATTAAATGTCTGTGCTGCTAAAACTTTATCTATCAACTCTTGTGGCATAGGAAGCCCTGTTTTTGCATGTATAGCATAAGATTTTAATACTTCTGGTACAGTTAACCAATGTTCATAAAGTTGAGAAGGCAGCTCAACAAAATCACGCGAAACCGATGTTCCCGATACAGATGGCCATACAACATCAGAAAGCAAACCATGCAATGCATGCCCAAACTCGTGAAAAAGCGTACGTGCATCATCAAGTGATAAAAGAGCAACCTCCCCTTTGGATGGTTTAGCAAAATTACAAACATTGTAGATAATAGGCTTTTGTCCACCTTCCAATTTATGTTGTGATTGCAAACTACTCATCCACGCACCAGACCGTTTTGAAGAACGTGCAAAATAATCACCAATGAAAAGCCCAAGTAAGCTTCCATCAGATTTTTTTACTTCCCATAAACGTGCATCAGGATGCCAAAGTGCAACAGCATTTTTTTCTTCAAATGTAATGCCAAAGAGTTTTTCTGCTACTCCAAAAGCCGCTTTAATCATATGATCAAGTTGAAAATAATATTTAATTTCAGCGCCATCAAAAGAAAACTTTTCAGTGCGAAGTTTTTCAGCATAATAACGCCAATCCGAAGCTGTTAAAGATTCATTGCTTCCCTGATTATTGGCAAAATTTTGTAATTCAATTTGCTCAGTAGAAGCTTTCGCTTTTGCTCGCTCCCATACAGGCATAAGCAAATCCATAACGGAATCAACACTTTTAGCCATAGTATTATCGAGTTTTAAATCCGCAAAAGATTTATATCCCAATAATTTAGCCTGCTCATCTCGAAGCGCAACAATCTCTACAATAATTGTTTTATTATCATTCTTGTTATTATTTTCACCACGTTTAGCCCAAGCTTGGAATGCAACCTCACGCAAATCACGACGATCAGAGAATTTTAAAAAAGGTTCAACAATCGAACGTGCTAGTGTTAATGCATACGCTTCTTCATTGCCTCTTTCACACGCAATTTCCTTCATTGAAGCAATGAGATCTTGCGGTAAACCAGATAAGTCTGTTTGTTTTAAAAACAGAATCCATTCAGCTTCATCATTTAAGACATTTTGTCCAAAAGTAGCATTTAAAAAAGCAAGTCTTTCATTAATTTCCAAAAGCCGTTTCTTAGCTTTTTCATCGAGTTTTGCCCCATGACAAACAAACTTTTTCCACCATAATTCAAGAACACGTGTTGTTTCACTCTCAAATGTGCCCAGCTGCGACTGTTTATAAAGCACATCTATTTTCGCAAATATCCGCGCATCCATCATCATTTTTGAAGAATAACGAGAAAGTTTTACAACGAACTCTTGCTCTAGCTGTTGAATTAATACATTCGTATGAGCACTGGTGCGTAAGAAAAATATTGAACAGACACAATCAAGCGCTTTGCCGCAAAGCTCAAAAGGCCGCAAAAAATTCTCAAGCGTTGGTGGTTCTTGCACCATCGCAATTGCCTCTAGTTCTTCTTCTGCTTCTTGAAGTGCCTGTTCAAAAGCGGGTTTAAAATCTTCATCACTTATAGAAGAAAAATCAGGAAGACCTAAAAATCCCTTCCAGTCCAGCACTGCTGCTTTTGTCATAATACTTTATGTCTCCATTATAAATTTAAACTGTAACAATTATCTTTACGACACAAATTGATAACATACTAAAACTATTTCGTGAGTTTCAAAACTACCTTTCAAAACGCTATTGAATAAAAAAACCTTAAAATCGTAAAGCTCTTCCATTTCAAACCATATTATATTGAAGCAATAAAGATTATTCGCTCGCACATCACAATAGAATTGCATATTAACAAAAACACTTGGAGAAAAGCATAATCTCCACTCTTTATAAAATATTGCTGTAGATTCTTTTGAAAATCGCAAACTGCATTAAAGAAATGATGGTAAAATCAGAACTGATTTTTACATTTACGTTTTTATATTATCCTCAAATTAAGCTGTATTCTCGTTTTAGTGATTCAGAAACTTGTTTATAACTTATAATTTACCCTTGACTTTACTTCAAATATTAACAATTGGGAATATAGCTGGGGAGTTTTTTAAATCTTCCATAAACTTTTGTTTTTATCTCATCTATTATCTAGATTTACAATTCTCCAACTCTTCAGGAGGTACTTTATCATGACTGAAATCAAAACGGCCTTCGACTTCAAAAATTTTTCTCCTGAAGCTCTCGCTGAAAAGTTAAAGAACCAGCATTTTGCAGACTCTATTGATATCATCAATGACCTCGATATCATGGAACGTGTAACTATTCTTAGTCTTCTGCCTCTTGATTATGTTATCGAACTTTTTGATAAACCAGAGCTTGAGCAACCTGCTGCCATCCTAGAACTTCTCCCTATAAATCGTGCTGTTGAAATTCTTGATGGCATGTCTGCTGATGCTGCTGCAGACGTCTTTCAAGAAATGGATAAAGAAACCCGCACACGACTTTATGCCTTGCTTAACCCCTTAACGCGCGCTGAACTTAAAAAACTCACCAGTTATCCTGATCATACAGCAGGAGCACTGATGACAACAGAGTTTATAGCCGTTCCTTCAAACTGGACCATACAAAAAACTTTGGATCACATTCGTGAGGTCGAGCGAACACGTGAAACAGTTTATACCAGCTATGTAATTGATCCTAAAACAGGTACTCTTCTCAAAGCTGTTTCCCTGCGTAACCTTATTCTTGCCTCACCTGATGAACAAATTCTTAATGTCCCTACCCATGACTCGCCCATTACAATATCACCCTTCACACATCATGAAGATATCGCACGCCTTTTCCAGCGCCATGATCTTCTCTCTGTGCCTGTAGTTGATGAAAGTAACCATGTCATTGGTATTGTAACCGTTGATGACGTGCTTGATACTATGGTCGATGAGATGAATGAAGATGCCTATAAATTTGGGGGTATGGAAGCGCTTAATAAGCCCTATATGCAAATTAAGTTTCCTGAAATGATGAAAAAACGTGGCGGATGGCTCGCTTTACTCTTTATCGGTGAAATGCTGACAGCAAGCGCTATGCAACATTTCGAAACAGAACTCGAAAAAGCGATTATTCTTACACTGTTCATACCTCTTATTATGAGCTCAGGAGGAAATTCCGGCTCACAGGCTACATCCCTTATTATCCGTGCATTGGCTTTACGTGAACTCACGTTGAAAGACTGGTGGAAAGTGATCATTCGTGAAATTCCAACAGGACTATCCCTTGGTCTCTTACTAGGAATTATTGGTGTTACGCGCATTGCTCTTTGGCAAAAACTGGGTATCTACGACTATGGCCAACATTGGATTGCTATTTCGACAACAGTGGGTACAGCTTTAGTTGGAATCGTTACCTTTGGTTCTCTTTCTGGATCTATGTTGCCTTTTATTCTTAAAGGTTTAAAATTTGATCCAGCAAGTGCTTCTGCTCCTTTTGTGGCAACTTTAGTAGATGTCATGGGCATTATAATCTACTTTTCTGTAGCTTCTCTCATTTTGTCAGGAACTCTTCTTTAAACATGTAAAGTAAAAACTCTTACTTATGGAAAAATCTTGTCATGTAACCTAAGATTCTTTCCATAAGAGAATAAGCTTTATTATTTATTTTCTAGCGCACCGCTCTATAGATAATTTATTATTTTTTTGAATAACAGCTCCGAATAACGTAATTTTACCTCATCATAAAGCTTCTCATATTAAATCGATTAAAGTCATCTTCTTGCCAGTCACAAACGAGATCGGTGTATGGCTAAAAACTATTCAAGAAAAAATAAAATACTTCTTATATCCTCTCTCTCGTATCAAAAACTGGCGCAATATTGACAGCTGAGAAAGAATAATAATGATGATACTCAACAGGCTTTATATTTCTTCACAAAGGCGTTAATAGTATACTATTCGCGTATGTTATATCATTTATGAGCCCTATCATGGAATGGATGTAGTGTACGTTAAGCAATCTCTCTTAAGTACATGAATATGCAACAAAAAGTATATTCTGTTTAAAGTGTTCTGTTTGGCATAAAAAGCATACTCCTATTAGAGAGTGCAATTAACAAAAGTGTAAGGCAATGCACTATCTCCATGGCTTAAAAGATATTACTTTAGATGCTTTTGAAATCATAAATTGGATTAACAGCAAAGATGGGAATTTTCTTTGAATGCCTTCATATTCTTTCTAAATAAGACTGTGTGCCGGGTTCATAAATAAATCAAACAGATATAACTCTTGCCCTAATCTGGCATACAAAAGCTAGAACTTCTTATAAAATTCTTAATCGTCTCAATATTTACCTCAAATACACGATTGCATTAGATCTGGATTTTGATTGACAAGTTATGGAATAAGACAAAGCTTTATTTAGAATAAAAATGTTGTACAGTTGTCAATAAATTGGCTATGGATTGAGAGATATTCCGGATTTTTATCAATCTCTTTGCAAAACAACAACAACAATACCGCTAGCTTTATACTTACTTACTCTTACAAGAATTCATATAAATTTCTTGTGTCATATTGATAAAAATCAAATTGACTGTGATTTTTGGGATAATTCTTAGCTCGAGAATAGAACATACGTACTATTAAAAACTTTTACGAAGCTTCAGAAATTGAAGCTCAATAGAGCCTTAAAGACTTGGATAAATAGTTTTGCCATAAAAATATTGCCTCCATCTTCCAAAATTATAAAAAAACATGTAAAAGGTTTTCTAATAGTCAGGCAAAGAATGTAAAGACTTTGCCTCAAATGAAATTTCATTAAACGAAAAGAAGAAAATTTATGCAATTGCGTAACATTGCCATCATTGCCCACGTTGACCATGGGAAAACAACGCTTGTAGACGGGCTTCTCAAGCAATCAGGAAACTTCCGTGATAATCAGCGTACAAGCGAACGTATGATGGATTCAAACGATATTGAGAAAGAACGCGGAATTACAATCCTAGCGAAAGTGACATCTGTTGTTTGGAAAGATACTCGAATTAATATTGTTGATACACCAGGACACGCCGACTTTGGTGGAGAAGTTGAACGCATCCTAAATATGGTTGATGGAGCCATTGTACTTGTTGATGCTGCTGAAGGACCAATGCCACAAACAAAATTTGTCGTTGGCAAAGCATTGAAAGTGGGATTGCGCCCTATTGTTGCTATTAATAAAATTGACCGGCCGGATGCACGCGTTGATGAAGTCATTAATGAGGTTTTTGACCTTTTCGCTGCTCTTGATGCAACCGATGAACAGCTTGATTTTCCTATTCTTTATGGATCTGGACGCGATGGATGGATGGCTGAAGCCCCTGAAGGACCAAAAGATCAGGGATTAGGTCCTTTATTTGATCTTGTGACGCAGCATGTCCCTTCTCCTAGTGTAGCAGAAGGACCGTTTCGCATGATTGGAACTATTCTTGAAGCGGATCCGTTTTTGGGACGAATTATTACAGGACGGATTCATTCTGGCTCTTTGAAACCCAATCAAAATGTCAAGGTTCTTGGACAAGATGGAAAACTTTTAGAAACTGGGCGTATTTCAAAAATTTTAGCATTTCGTGGCTTAGAACGGCAACCTATTGAAGAAGGAAGTGCTGGTGATATTGTTGCGATTGCAGGTCTACAAAAAGGTACCGTTGCTGATACTTTCTGTGACCCTACTGTCAATGAACCCCTTACTGCCCAACCAATTGATCCTCCTACTGTTACTATGAGTTTTCTCGTCAACGATAGTCCCCTTGCTGGAACTGAAGGCGATAAAGTAACTAGTCGTGTCATTCGTGACCGATTGTTAAAAGAAGCAGAAGGCAATGTCGCTCTTAAAATTGAAGAATCAGCCGATAAAGATTCTTTCTACGTTTCAGGACGAGGAGAATTACAGCTTGCAGTTCTTATTGAAAATATGCGCCGTGAAGGATTTGAGCTTAGTGTTTCACGTCCACGTGTTGTTATGCAAAAAGATGAAAATGGAATAACTCTTGAGCCAATCGAAGAAGTTGTTATCGATGTTGATGAAGAATATTCCGGTACTGTTGTACAAAAAATGTCTGAACGTAAAGGCGAAATGGTGGAGTTACGTCCTTCTGGAGGTAATCGTGTCCGCCTTGTCTTTTATGCACCAACCCGAGGACTCATTGGTTATCAATCTGAACTTTTAACGGACACACGTGGTACAGCAATTATGAATCGCCTTTTCCATGCTTATGAACCTTATAAAGGAGACATTGCTGGTCGTGTTAATGGTGTTATGATTTCAAATGACAACGGTGAATCTGTCGCTTATGCTCTTTTTAATCTTGAAGATCGTGGACCTATGATCATCGATGCGGGTGTGAAAGTCTATCAAGGTATGATTATTGGCATCCACTCACGAGATAATGACTTAGAAGTTAATGTGTTAAAAGGGAAAAAACTCACCAATATGCGCGCTTCCGGAAAAGATGAAGCCGTAAAGCTAACGCCTCCCATTAAAATGACGTTAGAACGCGCCTTATCGTGGATACAAGATGATGAACTTGTGGAAGTAACCCCTAAAAATATTCGTCTCCGCAAACTCTATCTTGATCCTAATGAACGTAAACGTTTTGAAAAAGCACGTGCATCAATTTCAAGTTAATTTCATAATCTCTTTGGTAAAATATTTATAAAATATTTAATTGTATTGAGCCTCACTATATTCCAGAAAGGATGTCTCTATGAATATTAAGGAAATACCCGTAGGCAAAAATCCACCAGAAGATATTAACGTTATTGTGGAAGTCTCCCTTGGTGGTCAACCAATAAAATATGAGATGGATAAAAAGTCGGGTGCATTATTTGTTGACCGTTTTCTTCATACATCAATGGTTTATCCTGGAAATTACGGTTTTGTCCCTCATACGCTTTCAGATGATGGTGATCCTATTGATGTTCTTATCTGTAATACCCGTCCACTTATGCCTGGTTGTGTTATCAATGTTCGCCCCATCGGAGCTCTAATGATGGAAGATGATGGTGGTAAAGATGAAAAAATTATTGCCATTCCCACTACAAAATTAACAAAACGCTATATCAATATTCATGACTATACAGATCTGCCCGAGATTACACTCAAACAAATTGAACATTTCTTCAAGCATTACAAAGATCTGGAACCTGGAAAATGGGCTAAAATTGAAGGATGGCGTGATAAAAACTTTGCTCATGAATTAATTAAGCAAGCTGTTGAGCGCAATAAAAAAGTATAACGATTTTAATAAAATAAAGCCTATAAAAAAATAGGCTTTGTTATTTATTTTTTCTACGAGATGTAATCTCTAAAGGATTGCCATATCTGCTTTAGCTCTTCTAAATGTGTTGAAAAGTAAAGTTGTTTGTAGCGAGATATTGCGCCGCTTTTCAGAGAAATAGAAGAAGATGGGATTTTCCACTGCTTCGCAAGAAATTTAATGAGAGCTTTATTCGCTTTTCCATCTTCAGGAACAGCCCGAAGGCGTATAACCAGATATTGTTTTTCACCATCCCTACATTCAACCCCTATTATTTTGTCAACGGATGATTTAGGAATGAGATATACAAACAAAATCAAGTTATTTTCATCAACTTGATAAAACATGTATTCGCCTCAAGTAATATTTCTATAAATACATGTTTGCGTAAACGCGCCACATGAAAGTACGAATAAAATAAATAATAATAAAAACTATAATAGGTGAAATATCAATTGTTCCAAAATTTGGTAAAATTTGCCGGATACGGCTTAGAATGGGATTTGTAAGACGATATAGAAAGATTCCTATCAAAACAACAAAGCGATTGCGCGAATTTATGATATTAAAGACATAAAGCCAAGAAAAAATGACACTAGCGATTAAAATATCAATATAAATCTCAAAAATCAAATCAATCGTTCGAAGCAATGCATAAATCATGCGTCATCCCTTTCAATCAAGGAAACAGAAGAGCGTATAGAAAACCTTCATTAAAGCAGGTCTGTGTATCAAAAAATGGTTTTATATTTCAATACTCTTTTTTCTTGAATAAAAACCAGACATCTAAATTCTTCATCTCTCTATTTAATGACGATGCAGTTAGAAAACAAATATCAAAATTAAAAATAGCACATAAAATAGAAGAAACAGCAAAAAATCTGAATATCCCTTATAGGATTAATCTTAAATCTCATCGTTTTAATTATTAATTATAAAAAACAAACAAACTAAAAACGGCCTTTTAAAGGCCGCTTTTAGTTTTAAAATTATTTCTGCAAAGCAGTCAAACGATTAAGAGCACTACTAAAACCATCTAGCTGAACAAATAAATCATTCAAAGCTGGTTCACCTGCAGCAGCAATTGTCATCGCCAACTTTAACTTTTTTCCAGAACGTAAAGCTGCTACGTGATTTTTGTCAAAAACGACAGGAACCACACAACCTGCTGGTACACAAGTCCGAATACCGGTTTCGATAACAGCTTTTCCCTCATCAACTTGTAAACGAACAGGCTTAGAAACCAAAATGCCAAAAGGAACTGTTAAATTACCAGATACAACACTCTCAGCATCGAGAGTAAGTCCCATAGCCACAACAACACGCCCCTGCTCATTCACTTCTTGACGGTGCATAAAACAAATTCTTTTCCCTTCTTGTATACCACAGTTAATAGTCCACAAACCGTAGGTTTCAGTCAAAGAAGAAGCTCCATTTGGCAATGCCGCTGCCGCATCTTTTGATGCAGGAGGCTTTGAACTTGTTGCAAATGCAACAGATGAAATACTCAAGAGAGTAAAAACTATAAGTAAATTAAATAACTTTTTCATTTTATATTCCTGTTCTTTACATAAAAGATAAACATGTTTATTATTTATTATAATATAAAGCATCTTAATAAAAAAAGCTTTCTCATAATCATATAGCTTTTATAATGGTCTAAGGCTACCTCGAAATTCGCTGACAACTTTCGTATAAACGTGCTTTTTAAAAGAAACAGCAATCAACGGAAGGGTTTCTAGATCAATCCATTTCCATTGATCGAATTCCGCTTTATTGCCATCTGGTGGCGGATTAATCGCAATTTCAGAAAGCTTTCCTGTAAACTGGAAAGCAAACCATTTTTGTATTTGCCCACGATATTTATTTGTTAATGTGCACCCAATAAGTTCTTGTGGAAAATCATAATGGAACCAATTTTGTGCTTCTTTAATCAACTTTACAGATCGAATACCCGTTTCTTCATAAAGTTCACGATATGCCGCATCTAATGGTTTTTCATCTTCATCAATCCCTCCTTGAGGAAGCTGCCAACGATGAGATATGTCAATATCTGCATCTGCATGAATGGGCATCATTAAACGACGCCCAACCCACACTTTCCCCTCATGATTAAAGACAACAATCCCAACACATTTGCGATATGGAAGAATCTTCAAATTAATATCTGCATCCATTTAATATTCCTCAAAATCGCAAGCTATAGATATCAATTCTCACTTTAACACATCCTTGTTGGGATCTGGTGGAAATGCTGCATTTGCCATTTCACCTCGTAACAGTTTATAGGCCTCATTCAATTGAATATCATCTTTAGGGTCTTTGGGAACAAAAGCAGCTGAACCAGATCCTTTATTACTTTCTCGTTTTCCTTTGATATGTCCTTTTAATGCAGACTCACCAACTTTTACATCATAACCTTTATATTTTTCAGGAAGTGGTTGCTCTACAATAATATCAGGCGTAATCCCTGTTCCTTGAATAGAAGTGCCTGATGGCGTGTAATAAAGTGCTGTTGTTAAGCGTAAAGCCCCATTTTCACCCAAAGGAATAATTGTTTGAACAGATCCTTTACCAAAAGACTGCGTCCCTAAAATTGTTGCACGACGATGATCTTGCAATGCACCCGCAACAATTTCAGAAGCACTTGCTGAACCACCATTAATAAGAACAATGAGCGGTTTTCCATTGATGACATCACCTGGCTTCGCATCAAATCTTGTCACATCACTCTTTTTGCGCCCACGAGTCGACACAATTTCACCTTTATTGAGAAAAGCACTCGAAACATTAACAGCTTGATCTAAAAGCCCACCCGGATTAAGCCGCAAATCAAGGACGTAACCTTTTAGCTTATCTTCAGGAATTTTAGATTGGATATCTTTAATTGCCGCTAGAAGATTATTTAATGTCTGTTCAGAAAACTGGATAACTCTTAAATATCCAATATCACCCTCAACCCGATATTTCACCGCTTTTACTTTGATAATATCACGAACAATCTTCACTTCAAATGGCTTATCAACGCCAGAACGAATAATTGTTAAGGTAATTGGTGTTCCAGGAGCACCTCGCATCTTATTAACAGCTTCATTCAATGTTTGACCATTCGTTTGTACATCATCAATTTTTGAAATAAGGTCTCCTGCTAGAATACCTGCTTTTGAAGCGGGAGTATCATCCATTGGTGAAACAACTTTAATTAAGTTTTTTTCCATAGTGACCTCAATACCAAGACCTCCGAACTCTCCTTTCGTAGAATCCCGCATATCCTTGGCTTCTTCAGCATTCAAATAAGATGAATGAGGGTCCAGTGATGTGAGCATGCCATTGATAGCATTTTCAATAAGCTTTTTATCATCTGGAACTGTAACGTATTGCATACGCACACGCTCAAAAACATCGCCAAATATAGCTAGCTTTTTATATGCATTATCTTCATTATTCGCAGCAACAGACTGCACCATAATCATTGAACAGGCGCCGAGCAATACCCCAGCGACCAAAAGAATAACTTTACGAATCATTTTGGCTCCTTCTTATTTTTTCAGTCTGCCACCAAGGAGTTGGATTTACAGGTTTTCCCTGCTTTCTAAACTCAATGTAAAGCATTGGAGAAGTTTTTCCTATATCCAATGCAACACTGTTTGAAATAAATTGCATCTCCATTATACCCAGAGGCTCACCTGAAAGAACAAACTGCCCCTGTTTTACATTAATTCTCGACATTCCAGTAAGAATGATATGATAACCATTTCCAACATTGAGAATGATTAAATGTCCGTAAGAACGAAATGGCCCAGCAAAAGCAACAAAAGCATCCACAGGTGAAATAACAACAGCTCCTGACTCTGTTTCTATCGTTTCACCAAAGCGCGTAATCTGCGAACTTTTGTTAGAGTGATGTATTCTTTTTCCTGAAACAGGAAAAAGTAAAGAACCTTTTCGGCTTTCAAAATTGGACTGTTCTAACAATTGTAAACTTTTCCGTACCTGTACTGATGCATCAGAGCTAAGTTTTGACTGACGATCGAGCTCTAAAATCAATTCTTCCAAAGACTGCGCTTTTTTAGCAAGAGCAATATTTTTTTGTTGCTGTTCTGTAAGTTCTTTTTCTGATTTTTTTTGTAGTTTGTTTTTTTGGTCTAATAAAAGCTCTAGACGTTTTCGCTGCTCTGCTTGATTTTGCAGTTTTGTCTTTAATGCCGTATATTCCGTAGTAATGGAATTACTCAAATTGGTCAACTCCTTGAGTTCCCCTTTTAAATCTCGTGTTTTCTCTTGCATCTGAGGAATAACAGTACCTAATAAAACAGAACTACGTATAGAAGCCAACGCGTCCTCTGGCTGCATCATAAGAGCAGGAGGCGGATTCAATCCCATACGTTCCAAAATTGCAAGAACTTCCGCAAATTCAGCACGACGATTTTTTAAACTTTGATAGACTTGTACCCGCTTTTCTATCATTTTTTTAAGCTTTTCTTCCCTTTTAGCAATATCATCTGCTACTATACGTTCTTCTTTAGCCGCCTTTATGAGTGCATCACTCAAAACACGTTGATCTTTTTTCAAATGCTCAACTTGATGCATAAGAAAAGTAACACGCTCACGCGAAAATGAAATATTTTGGCGAATTTCTCCCAATTCTTTATGTACTTCCGTACTCCTCATTTCTTCCGCATGCGATACAGAAAAGCAAAAAAACATACTCAAGAGCAGAATGACAAATATGACGCACTCCTCATATAAATATAGCATCTTTCTATGAAGAAGCTTTTTCATTTGCAAAAACCATGACACCTCATCGTATACATTAGAGATGCTTTAAATGGTGTCAGCTAAAACAATATTAATAAACATATAAATAAGTGCTAAAAATTGAACAAAAATATTAAAAACGATGATACGGATGATTATTTTCAATTGTTACAGCGCGGTAAAGTTGTTCTGTAAGAAGAATACGTGCAATTTGATGTGGCCACGTCATCAAACCAAAAGATAAAAGAAAATCAGCACGCTTCCTTATTTGTTCATTATGCCCATCAGGTCCTCCCAAAGCGATGACGACATCTCGAATGCCCTCATCACGATAACACCTCAATTTTTCAGAAAAAGAAGTTGAAGAAATCGATTCTCCACGCTCATCTAACACAATTAATCGACATTTTTCAGGTAAAAATTCAATAAGTTTTCTCCCCTCTTCATCCATACGTTGACAAACTGTTTGAGCACGACTTTCTGGTATCTCTTGTAACTTTTTTAAATGCAAGCCTACATCTCCAGAAATTTTAGAAAAACGATCCAAATAATGCTGAACTAATTTTTGCTCCGCCCCACTTTTCATACGACCAACCGCAAAAACAGAAATTTGCATTTTAATGATCTCCGAAGAGAAGCAAAGCCGTATCGTTTAAATCCGGCGTCATCCATATTTTTTCTAAATTATAAAAAAGACGAATTTCTGGACGAAAAAGATGAATGATAATATCACCTGTATCAATCAATACCCAGTCACCTCCAGCAAGCCCTTCTACACGCGCAAGCCCCTGCCCACTATCTTTCCAAGTATGTAATAAATGATCAGCAACAGACGATACATGACGCTGCGAATTTGCTGAAGCTATGACCATATAATCAGCCAAAGATGACTTCCCTCGAATATCAATAGCAACAATATCTTCTGCTTTTGTATCTTCTAAACTCTTGAGAATAACTTCAAGACTCTCACTCACAGAAAAAACTTTTTTTTCTTTTGAAGGCATAATATTGTAAGAGTGTTTGTGTGCAACGTTTTTCAGATCAATATCCTTTCTTATCGTTGTGGAATCTAAAAAAGAGACTTCTCTAAAGAGAAGCAGAATCTTATGAAATGTTCAAGAAAAATCATTCTTCTTCAAACGAAGGTTTGTTGAAGACTGAAAAGATAAAGGTCCATGCAAATAAGTCCAAACTGGTGGCTTGATAAAAGGTAATCGCTTACTTTCTCTCTCATCCAAACGAAAACGGCGATAAATATGTGCCATAGGAGAAGAAAGTGCTGACCGATTTCCTAAAGGACGATCAATAATCGCAATAGGAAGCATAGAGACGATATCATGCCATCGATACCAATGATGTATCGTCGCAAAACTATCTGCCCCCATAATCCATACAAAATTTACGCCACTGTAATGGGTAAGAATATGAAAAATCGTATCTACTGATACTTTGCTCCCTATAGCCTGTTCAAAACCTGTTAAGCAAATTTTTGGATGGTCAATAAGTTTAAAACTTAATTGCATTCTCTCCTCTAAAGAGAGCAACTGTGTACAATCCTTTAAAGGATTTCCTGGAGTGATCATCCACCATAACTGATCAAGATGCAAACGCCGAATGGCAATTTTTGCAACAAGAAGATGCCCCGCATGCGGTGGATTAAAGGAACCACCAAAAAGACCCACAACATTAGATCTTTCAACATGTGGCATACAATTTTTCCATGGAAAAAATAATGTTCTCAAGCTCTAACCTGACCATTTCCTTTAACGTGATATTGAAATGATGTTAGCTGTTCAACACCTATGGGACCACGTGCATGCATTTTTCCTGTTGCGATACCAATTTCCATTCCAAAACCAAATTCACCTCCATCAGCAAATTGTGTAGATGCATTGTGCAGCAAAATAGCTGAATCTAAATGATTAAAAAAATTCTTCACCACTTCCAAATCCTCAGCAATAATCGATTCCGTATGTCCTGATGAATAACGCTTGATATGAGCAATGGCTCCTTCAACACCCTCAACTGTTTTAACAGAAAGAATAGCATCAAGATATTCATGCGACCAATCTTCTTCAGAAGCTAATTTGACATCTGGTATAAGAAAAACAATATCTTCTGTGGCGCGAATTTCACATCCCTTCTCCTGTAAAGCAGTTAAAACAGGAAGAAACTTTTTTAATGCTTGGCTGTCAATGAGAACTGTCTCAACAGCACCGCATATCCCTGTTCGCCGCAGCTTTGCATTTAAAACAATATTGCGTGCCATATCTAAATCTGCCGATTTATCAATATAAATATGACAAAGTCCCTCCAAATGAGCAAAAATTGGAACACGTGCATCAGACTGAACGCGGGCAACAAGGCTCTTTCCACCACGTGGTACGATCACATCAATCGCTCCATCCAATCCTTTGAGCATTTCCCCAACGGCAGCACGATCTGTCGTTCCAACCATTTGGATAGCATCTTTGGGTAAACCAGAGCGCTCTAAACCTTGTACCAAAGCTAAATGAAGAGCATGAGAAGAATGAAAGCTATCCGAACCACCGCGCAAAATCGCAGCATTACCTGCTTTTAAGCACAAAGAACTCGCATCAACTGTAACATTGGGACGACTTTCATAAATAATGCCAATCACACCAAGAGGTGTTCGTACACGACTTATATGAAGCCCATTTGGACGTTTCCACGCACTCATAACCTGTCCAACAGGATCAGATAAACGAGCAACTTGACGAACACTGTCTATCATTGCACGTAAACGCAAGTCATCTAATTTTAGCCGATCAATCATTGCAGCTTTCAAATTATTCTGAGCAGCATTCTCTAAATCTTGACAATTCGCCCGTAAAATTTTATCTGACTGAGCCTCTAGACTTAAAGCGATCATTTCTAATGCATTATTCTTTTGCTCAGAAGAAGCAACGGCCAACGCTGCAGCGGCATAGCGTGCTTTTTGTCCCATATCTTTCATTTGTTCTTCTAAAGTCATCGTATTATCCACTCTGCGAAAACAATAAAAACAAAAGTAACTTTTTTAAACAGAATTGATCAAGCAACGTACAATCATATCATTACGATGCACCATAGCAGAGCGCGCCTCATACCCAAGAATAGCTTCAATTTCTTCACTTTTATGTCCTATAATGCGTACAGCCTCATCTTTGTCATAGCTTACAAGTCCACGCGCAATCTCAACCCCATCTGTACCAACAATTGCAACCGTATCCCCACGCTGGAAATTTCCCTCAACGCCAATAACCCCTGCGGCTAATAACGATTTTCCTGTTTCAAGAGCCCTAATGGCTCCTTGATCAATCGTCAAAACACCAGATGGATCTAAATGACCAGAAATCCATGTTTTCCAAGCATTGACAGATTTCTTACTTGCCGCAAAAAAACTCTTGCGTTCACCTTTGTCAATTGCAGCAAGAGGATTCATACGCTTGCCTGAGGTGATAATCATCGCCGTTCCAGCAGCATTAGCTATTTTTCCGGCTTCAAGCTTAGTCTTCATTCCTCCCCGTGAAAACTCTGAAGCAGCAACATCTGCCATTTTTTCGATATCATGCGTAATGGATGCAACAAAAGGTATAAATTCAGCCGTAGGATCACTATGGGGAGACTTTGTATAAAGACCATCAATATCAGATAAAAGTATTAAAAGATCTGCCCCCATCATTGTTGCCACACGTGCAGCTAAACGATCATTATCACCATAACGAATTTCATTTGTCGCAACAGTATCATTCTCATTAATAACAGGTACTGCTCTAAAACGTAAAAGTACATTAATCGTTGCACGTGCATTGAGATAACGCCTTCGCTCTTCCGTATCAAATAAAGTGAGCAAAATTTGGCCTGTTTTGAGCCCATGTTGAGCAAGCGCATCACCATAGGTTTTAGCTAACTCAATTTGCCCCAAAGCAGCACATGCCTGACTTTCTTCCAATTTCAAAGCCCCCTTAGGAAGCTGTAGCAATGTCCTTCCTAAAGCAATAGCGCCTGAAGACACCAACAATATCTCTACGCCTTTTTTGTGCAATTCAACAACATCACTAATCAAGCTGTTAAGCCATTCAACCCGTAAACCTGCCTGAGGATCAACCAAAAGGGCAGATCCAATCTTGACCACAATACGTTTATAGTGTGTAAGTTTTTGCGATCCAACAGCCATCTCAATCAACCTTGCTATCCCCACTAATCTCCTCTTTGCGTGACATTTCAATAATATGTGCACCAGCACGCAGCACATTTTCTAAACCTTCGCGGCTAACCGCAGAAAACATCATAACAGGTTGATCCGCAGCTCTTTGCAAAGCTTCCTGTTTCGTTTTACGCTCTTCAATCGTTAGCGTATCTATCTGGCTTAAAGCGACAATTTCAGTCTTATCACTTAGATTATTTCCGTAAGACTCCAGTTCATGACGCACAATTTGATATGCTTTTGCAACATCTTCTTCTTGAGCAGAAATCAAATGAAGGAGGACACGACAACGTTCCACATGTCCTAAAAAACGGTCTCCAATTCCCACCCCTTCATGGGCTCCTTCGATTAACCCCGGAATATCAGCCAAAACAAATTCACGACCATCAATTCGTACAACACCAAGATGAGGATGTAGAGTAGTAAAAGGATAATCTGCAACTTTTGGCTTTGCCGCCGTTACAGAAGCTAAAAAAGTTGATTTTCCGGCATTTGGTAAACCAACAAGCCCCGCATCAGCAATTAACTTCAAACGAAGCCATATTGCACGCTCTTCTCCAGCCAAACCTGGATTTGCACGACGCGGTGCCCGATTTGTCGATGTTGTAAAGTGAAGATTGCCAAAACCGCCATTCCCTCCTTTTGCAAGGCGATAGCGCTGTCCCACTTCCGTTAAATCACATATTAACGTTGTATTATCTTCTTCAAAAATTTGCGTCCCAACCGGAACTTTAAGGATGACATCATCACCCTTCTCACCCGTCATATTACGCCCCTTGCCATGTCCCCCTGTTTTTGCTTTAAAATGCTGTTGGTAGCGATAATCAATCAGCGTGTTAAGCCCATCAACAACAAGAGCCCAGACATCACCACCCCGTCCTCCATTCCCTCCATCAGTCCCCCCAAATTCTATGAATTTTTCACGGCGAAATGATACTGCTCCAGAACCTCCATTACCAGAACGAATATAAACTTTAGCTTGATCAAGAAATTTCATTGGAAACACTCACTGAGGAATCAATCTCTCTACCTCTATAGGCAATACATTAATTTTACCAGTTTTTCATCATTGATAACAGAAAAACTGTCGCTATCGCTGATAACTCTTTGAGAAAAAAATCATCACATTTAAATAGGTTAAGTAAAGTTAAGTCTTCTTAAAAGAAGGTGCTATTCTTGTATTTTTTTCCCTTAAATTCAAGCGCTAGAAGATAAAGCTCTACTGATTCTGATCGGCTTGCGGGTGGTTTAACATGGTAGACTTTTTTAAAATGCTGTTTTAATCTTGCAAGAAGAGTGTTTTCTGCTCCCCCTTGAAAAGCCTTTACTAAAAAATATCCCCCAGGCTTGAGAACCGAAAGAGCAAAATCAGCCGCAACTTCACATAAATAAATCGTTCTTAAATGATCCGTCTGACGATGACCTGTTGTTGGCGCTGCCATATCAGAAAGAACCACATCCGGTTTTGTCCCTAAAGTTTCAATTAATTTCTGCTGTGCATCTGTATGCAAAAAATCCATTTCCAACATGGCAACTCTAGGTAATGGATCAACATGTAAATAATCAATACCAACAACGCTAGGATCTTCATCACTTGACCCTACTATACGCTCAGCCACCTGACACCAACCCCCAGGTGCTGCTCCTAGATCAATAACCTTTTGACCTTTTTTCAAAAACCTATAGCACTCATTAATTTCAATGAGTTTATAAGCCGCACGCGAACGATAACCATCTACTTTTGATTGATGGACATAAGGATCATTCAGGTGCCTCTCTAACCATCGTCGTGATGAAGCTTTAATGGTTCCTGCTTTCTTTTTTACGCGCTGATATAATTCATGTGACCCTGAGCCTCCATAGCCACCTCTCGGTGTTTTTGTTATTTTTTTCATCGTTATTCATTGTCTCCATATTTAATTCTCTAACGCTTGAAATCTCTGCTCTTTCTATGACGACACCATACTCCATCGCGTAACATCAGCTCTATCAAAATTCCTTCCCTTAATCCACGATCAGCAACTCTTAAACGCTGACTTGGCCAAACTTCCCGAATAACATCTAAAATTGCACAACCAGCTAAAACTAAATCTGCTCTCTCGCGTCCAATAAAAGGACTTATGACACGTTTTTCTATATCCCATGATAATAGGCGTTGTGTCATAAGTGTAATGTCTGCATCATTCATCCAAATGCCATCCACTTTTTTCCTATCATAACGCTCTAAATTAAGATACATTCCTGCTAAAGTCGTAACCGTACCGGAGGTTCCCAAAAGATGAAACTTCGAACCTTGTGCTAACTTTCCTAATTTATGACGATCTGAAAAATTATTTAATAACCCTCGCACATAACTTTTCATTTTTTCAAAATCGTCTAAGCTAATATCATTCCCTCCAAAACGTTCAGCAAGCGTAACAACACCAACAGGAAGAGAAGTCCAAGCGATAATTTGTCGAGCTAAACGAAAAGAACGCTTTTGAGAAACATCAAGTAGCACAATTTCTGATGATCCTCCTCCAATATCAAAAAGCACAATTGCGTCAGTATTTGGTTCAACAAGTGTACTACACCCTGTAACAGCAAAACGCGCTTCTGTTTGCCGATCAACAATTTCCAATTCAAGACCTGTCTCCTCCAAAACACGCTGAATAAAATGTCTACCATTTTCTGCAGAACGACAAGCTTCCGTTGCAATCAAGCGATAACGCTTAATATGCCTTTGTTTTAGCTTTAAATGACAAATCTTTAATGCTTCAATCGCACGATCCATAGCTTGTGTATTAAGAAAACCGTTATTTATTAAACCTTCTCCCAATCGTACAATACGAGAAAAAGCATCAACAACACGAAAATATCCAGGTTTACTGGGAGATGCGATAAGAAGACGACAATTATTTGTTCCGAGATCAAGTGCCGCATAAAGAGGTGGAGATTTTACTGGATGGAACCGTCGAAGAAAAGGTGTTTTGAGTTTTTTTGTTTTTTGAGCACCTATCATTATCTGACTATGAAACTCAAAAGCTGCCTCAGATTGAACAAAAATCTGTTTCTGTTCATAATGTTTTTTTCTCTGTTGTCTCTTTATATCAACAAGGATAGAGTATGCCTCTGTTCGTGACAATGCAGAATGATTATTTGTATTACTACCGCACTGATCATACAACTGATCTGCTTTGGTACCGTATATTTCTCCTCGCTTCAACTCTTTTGAACTATAATTTAACGGGGTCATTTCCCTTATCCCTTGAGCGTTCCCCCCAATAAATAAACGCGAAAACTCTTCTGCTCATTTCTAAATAAAGCAATAATGCAGCATCAAATGATAAATACAAGAAATCACTCTTTCTTTTCCTATCATTAAAATTTTCTACACTAGCATCATTCAGATTTTTGTATAATCTTTCGGTTGTTTCCGTAAAATCATGTTTCTCTTTATGAACTTAAAACTATAAATTAATCGTTTACGTTCACATCAATTTTTATAAATTATGCTCTTTTCTTTATACCATTTACACGGAGCACACCTCTATTGTAACAAACCTACACTATCATACTATTTACTGACTCTTAAGGTTACAACAACCTATATATTAGTACGGTTTATAAGAAAAATTTTTTTAATCTCGTTATCCACACACGAGCCTCGTTTGTTATATGCAATGAAATGGCTTTGATTATGCTGAAATAAAAGTTCTGTTGTACCACAAAATGCAATTACAATAGCTGTTATTTTATGAATACCAATAAAAACTATCGTTCAAAAAAATCTCTAGAATTATAAATTTATCTGAAAAATATTAATGCATAATCAGACCGCTTTAAAAATCCATTTGAAGCTTAAAAAAAGAATTTAGTCTACTCATTATTGTAAGGAATAAATCGAGTATTTCTAATCTTTTTTACTTTTAATAAATAACGAAATAACTCTTTAAGCTTTATGGAAAATACTAACTTGATTTTCTATTACATATAAAGAACCTATTGTATCTTTACATTCATAAAACTCTCACTCTTTCCAATAAGTCACCTCGATATCATATTATATAAAAATTCTTACTTATTTGACCTTATAATTTACACTCAAAAATATAATACAACGATTTATGAAAAAATGAATCTTATTAAAAAGACTCGATGGATTCTAAGGACGTAAAGAATTAAGTGCCGCATTTAACCCTTTAAATGGTACAGTAAAAGAAAATACCTTTCCTTCTTTAATTTTATAGGAAATACGTACCTTATTGTTCTGCTCTATTTGTCTAGTCAAAACCGGACCTACAGGTGATTGTGCCAAACAAACCGTTTCATTACATTGCGTATAATGAATAAGAACAGGTTTTTTGACATCTTTTACAAACATTTGAATCGGAACATTTGTATCAGAATTTGGCAATGTTCGAAAAAGCATCACTGCTTGACCACTTGTCGTAGAAACAAGAGACCAACTAAAAATGGTATTTCCTTCTTGATCATGAACCGTCTGTGTCACATTACATATACCTTGCTTATGTTTCAGCTTTTGTTTTTCATCACAAATCAAAGTCCAGTCATAAAACTGCATAATAATTCGACGTGTTTCGCCAGGTTCTCCCTTGGGTATCGATAAGTGCGGTGGATGCACTGTATAAATATTATTGTTCTCGTTGGCAAAGCTTTCGCTCTTGCCTATTAAGGCAAGAGCAAACAGAACCTTTACTAACATACTTCTCGTTTTTACAATAACAGCCATTTTTTCTATTATCATCTCAACCTCAGAGTAATTCCAGCGCCTATTCCCCAATGACCTCCAGCACTTGTCACAGATACATTCGAGCGAATATTTCCATCTTCAGATGTATAACCAGCACCAATAGCAAATGCAGATTGACTGCGCCATAAACCACTCCCAAATGAAACACTTAAAGATCCTGGTATATCATAGTAACGTAAGTTGGACACCGCTAGACCAATAGCAGCAGCTTGTCTTGCTTCCTTGCGAACATCCTCAATAGCATAATTCAATGTCTCAAACTTCATATCCGTATAGGATTTCGACTCGTTAACAGCATCATTGACAAGACCACTAACTTTCTCATCCGTATACTTATTGGCATCTTCAAGAACTATCTTCATCTGCTCTTCAGTATAATCATGCAACTGACCACCATTAACAGCTTGCTGAGAACCTGTTTCAATCTTTCCA
>NZ_JBHIRG010000005.1:0-143260 GCF_042196965.1 Bartonella sp. AA83SXKL | reverse complement strand
AGAGGAAGCTTTATCTGCCGCTGCTTCCGAGTCGGACAGGTTGTGTCGTGCTGTGGGCAGTGGTTCTTTGACCCTTGCGGGGAGACCAGAAATCATGGCGGATCAACCTCTTTTATTGCAAGGGTTTCGTGGGCAAATCAATGGGCTATGGAAAGCTTCCACTGTCACCCACTGCTATGAAAAACAAAGCGGATACACAACAGAAATCACACTCGAGGCACCAAACAAGGGAAAAGAGGCAGGAGAAAAGGAAACCTCTGAGAGACAGAAAATCAAAGGGACAACTTGACCCTTTGATCGGTGTTGAAGAGTATTGAGACCAAAATCAAAAGTTCGCATTTTGGTGTGGAGGTAAGGAATAGGTGCAACTTGCACCAATTGCATGAGTACAGCAATAGGGTAATGTTTACCCAATTCCTCAAAGGAGCAATGGTGCAAACATTGCACAATTGCATACTGAAGAGCAATTTGGTCAAGTTGACCGAATTCCTTAAACGCTTCTCTTTTTAATAATGTCCTGAATAATGTGCTTAGGATACAGAAAAATCATCAGTCAATTTATGCTAAAAGAAGTCATACCATCTTATATACGCTGCTTCTCAAATAATACGATTCCAACTCAATGATTGATCATCTCAAATTGCGATTTTGAGCAGAAAAGAAAAAGAGGCTTTAAATGATCTTTGAAAGGTCTTTGAAGACCCTTTGAGAACCCCTTAAAAACTCTTTGAAAAAAAATAAATTGGTACAAAACCTAGTGGCAAAATATACAAAACCCGCTGGCAAGCTACATATACAAAACCCGCTGGCAAGCTACAGCTACACTGACAAGCTACAGGCAAGCTACAGCTACAAGCTACAACAAACAAGTAATGGTAGCGGAGGAGGGATTTGAACCCCCGACACAAGGATTATGATTCCTCTGCTCTAACCTACTGAGCTACTCCGCCAAAATAAGCAATCATAATTGTCAATAATTACATCTTTTGCGGATATAAGGGGTAGAATAGTAAGATGTCAAGCATCGTTTTTAAGCTTTTCTCTTGTCATTCTATTTTATCCTCGATATGTAAAAGTGTAATTTTCATATGATAAAGTAAGGTAAGGCATGAAAATGGTGCCACGTGTAGCGGTTTTAGGATGCGGTCATTGGGGTGAAAATCATATACGGACACTCCACTCTCTCGGGGCTTTAGCAGCAGTTTCTGATATTGATAATGATCGTGCTGCTAGTTTTGCAACACTGTATGGTGTAGAGGTTGTTACACCAGATGATCTTTTTACGCATCGAGATATTGATGCGCTGGTATTAGCGTTGCCGCCACAATTGCATACGCAAAATGTGCTCCGTGCTGTTAAAAATGGTAAAGATGTTTTGGTGGAAAAACCAATAGCCTTGAATGTTTCTGATGCTAAACGCCAAGTTCAGGAGGCTGAGGCCTATGAGCGAGTTTTTATGGTGGGCCATATTTTGCGTTTTCATCCAGCTTTTGAAAAAATGTGTGAATTGGTGAAAAACGGAGATGTGGGAGATGTGCGATATATTTATTCTCATAGATTAGGCTTTGGAAAATTTCACACACACAGTGATGCTTTATGGGATCTTGCCCCTCATGATCTCTCAATGATTTTGGCGTTGACAGGATGTGAACCTTCCGAAATTCGCGGTGAGGGGGCTGCTGTCGTTGATCAGATTTCTGATTTTTCTCATATTCATATGATTTTTCCAAATGGCGTGCGTAGTCATCTTTTTACTTCACGCTTGAGTTCTTATCGTGAGAGGCGTTTAATTGTTGTTGGAACAAAGGCTATACTCGTTTTTGATGATATGGAACCGTGGAGTCGTAAATTGGCAATGCACTATTTTGCCGTTTGGAAAGAAAATCAAGAGTGGGCTTTTAGCATGGATGAGCTGAATTACATTGATGTTTGTGAAGATTTGCCGCTTACTTGCGAATTACGGCATTTCCTCCATTGTATTGAAACGCGTCAATCACCTCGTACAAATGGTGATGATGCTATTGCGGTTTTACGGATTTTAACAGCTGCTGATGTCAATTATGATAGATAAAAGAGATAGGTAGCGCTTTTGCATTCTTGTGATGATCAATGGAGTTAATATGCAATTCATCGACCTTGGGGCGCAGCGTGCGCGTATTGAAGATAAAATTAATTTTGCAATTGCGCATGTAGTCGCTAGTGGTAAGTATATTTTGGGACCAAAAGTAACAGAATTTGAAGAGAAATTGGCAGAATATCTTGGCGTTAAACATGTGATTGCATGTGCTAATGGAACAGATGCTTTGAAGATGCCTCTTATGGCTAAAAATATTGGTCCAGGGGATGCTGTTTTTTGTCCTAGTTTTACATTTTCAGCAACGGCTGAAGTGGTTGCTTTGGTGGGGGCTAAACCTGTTTTTGTTGATGTTTTACCTGATACATTCAATATTGATGTTGAAAAACTTTCTCACGCTATCGAAATGGTAAAAAAAGAGGGACGTCTAAAGCCAAAAGCTATTATTGCCGTTGATTTATTTGGGCTTTCTGCTGACTATGTGCAAATTGCTCAAGTGGCTGCAAAGGAAAATCTTTTTATAATTGAAGATGCTGCTCAATCTATGGGGGGGAGAAGCGGTAATACTATGTGTGGTGCTTTTGGTGATGTGGCTGCTACAAGTTTTTATCCTGCAAAACCATTAGGATGTTATGGCGATGGAGGCGCTATGATGACCAATGATGATCATTTTGCAGAACTTTTACGCTCTATTTTGTTTCATGGTAAAGGTGAAACGCAATATGACAATGTACGTATTGGTATGAATTCGCGTCTAGATAGCATTCAGGCTGCAATTTTACTAGAAAAGTTTGCGATTTTTGAAGATGAAATGGAAAAGCGTGTGGAAATTGCTCAACGCTATTCCAATGGCTTAAGAGATATTGTTACAGTTCCAGAAATAGGAGAAAATATTCGTTCTGCTTATGCACAATATACGATTAAGGTAAAAGAACGGGATAAATTAAAAGATTTTTTACAAAAAAATTCTATCCCTACAATGATTTATTATAAAACTCCTTTACATCAACAGCCAGCTTATAAACACTTCCCTTATGTAAAAGATTCCCTTTCTGTTTCAGAGTCTTTAGGAGGGTGTGTTTTAAGTTTACCAATGCATCCTTACTTGACACAAACGGATCAGGATATGATTATCAAAAAAATAAGAGATTTTTATCACTCTTGAGAGCGTGTTTTTATCCTTAAAATTATGGTCAAAGCTTTATTGGTGATCCATCTTAGAAGGTATTTTTTGTTAGAGTGTGTGGCCAATGTTTTGGTATTATTTCCTTTCTAGGACCTATGAAATGTTGTCCTTTAGAGCGGTGATATGATTAGAAAGTGAAGCTTCTAGACAAGAAGATATTTTTTAACAGAACGGTATGGGCTAAGAAACTTTGTCCTTTAGCTTAGCAAAAAAGTCACGTTTAATAAAAAGGATTTGGGTTATGAAAGTTACAATGAACCTTTGTTGATTTTACTCTTCATTTAAGGTGTTTTAAAAGATAACTTATTTAACGGGGCTTTTGGAGAGAAAAGTTATTTTTTGGCGAATACGTGATGCTAGGTCATTTTTGCTTTTGGATTTTTGAATCAATGTGTTGATGGGTGATGTATTCCCCTCTTGTAGCGCTATTTGAGCTGCTAATGTTGCTGCAAGTTCTTTTGTTTCTTCTCGGAGTTCTTCTAGCAATTGGTGGTTAGCGGTCGTGTCCAGCTCATGAGTTTGAATTTTTTGTAAGCGTTGCTGATAGTGTGCGACTTTTTCACGCATCATTTGTCTTTCCTTTGGAAGTGTGTAGTGTGGCGATATTTTGTTTGATTGCTATCGGCTTCTTTGGTGAGAGTATCTTTTGTGGGGAGGCATAGCCGATAAAACTGTTCTGTTACTTGGCTCAGTTGTATTTTTTGTTGGACATATTTTTTTTGCAAAAATTCGTACTTTTGTTGGTTGTTTGCTAATTCTACAGCATGTTGTGCACGAAGAAAATCGTGATTTGCTTCTATTTCCGCGAGTGATAATGGCATTTTCGCACAAACATCTTTATACGCAAAATGAACGGCTTTACGCCAAATAAAAGGAGATAAAAGCACCAGTAACCAGGAAGTGAAAGCAACTCCAAGTATAAAAAAAAGAAATGATTGAATAAGCATAATACCCCTTTTCAAATAAGAATACGTTTAAAACGGATTCCATGTCGGTCTATGTGTTAATTTTAAATATCCTATATTGATACCAAGGCGTGCGCCGACTCCTGTACGTATTGGGATTAACAGGGTATTATGGTATTTTAGGACATGAAAACCAACACCTGCAATTAAATAGGCCGAACCTGAAATACCACCATAGCGTCTCCATAAATTATTTATGCCATTAAGATTGTAAACTAAGATCATTAAACGGGAGCCTTGGCCGCCAAAATCCCATCCTACTGAGGGACCTTGCCAAAAAACTTTATGTTGACCATAGCTTTTGGTAAAAACCATTCCTTCGCCATAGGTTAATCCAGCAAAAAAGGCACCAGAAGCTTCTTCTCCTAAAATATAGGCATTGGGATAACCGTATTTTGAAAAAATATTTTGAATTGCAACAGCCAGACCACTAGCTGTTTTTCCAAAAAAAATATGACCAGAATCAATAATTTCTTGGAGTGAATAATGAGGTTCGTTTTGCTCTATTGGTTTTAGTCGAGCTTGTGTAGTGTTTATGGTGATGAATAAAAGGAAGATTAAAGATATAATATTTTTGTACCAGTATTTGAGCAGAGAGAGAGCCATGGAGTTTTCTCCTTTTATTAGTGATAAACAAAAAGATAATATTAGAATTTTCATTCTATTCAAATAAAAAATAAGCTATAAGGTTATTTAAATTCTTGAATTTATTTCTGAATTTTTTAACATGATTGTTAATGTTTCCTATTATGCATCAGATGTTAAGAGTTTTTCTTTAAAATAAAGTTTGTTTTTTTGAATCTAGGAGTTTTCAATCATTATGACGTTAGATATTTCTTTGAAGCCTATGGATCTTGCTGCTTTGCTTTGTAGTCGTATTTGCCATGATTTGATTTCACCTGTGGGGGCTATTCAAAATGCAATGGAGCTTTATGATGAAGGAGGAGCTGAAGAAGATGCTTTACAATTGGTGCGTTTATCCGTTGCGAGTGCTGCTGCACGTCTACAATTTGCGCGATTGGCTTTTGGTTTTGCTGGTGCAAGTGGAGGACAAATAGATACACGGACTGCAGAGCAGGTTGCTCAACAATATATGAAAGAAGAAAAAGCAACTTTAAAATGGCAAGCTTCTTCTTTATTGTTAGAAAAAGATGAAGTTAAACTTTTGCTTAATTTATTATTGATTGCAAACGCAACAGTTTCTCGTGGTGGTGAAATTGTTGTTATGATTTTGCAAGAAGAAAATAAACGTTCTTTTCGATTTGAGGTTTTCGGTAGAACTCTCCGTATCCCCCCTCATTTTCTTGCGTTATTTCATGGAGAAGTTCAAGAAGAGCTTATTGATGCACATGTCATCCAATTTTATTACACAATGTTACTTGCTCAGATGACAGAGATGAAAATAAATATTGATGAAAGTGATGGTTGTATTGTTTTAGAAAGTGTAAAAAAGCTTTGAATAAGAGAGAAGCGCTTAAGCTGTGTTGGGAAAAGTGGCTTCGATTGAACTTATGAGCGATAAGGTTATATGTGTAAATTGGGTGTGGTTACTTCTTAAGCTTTAAGCGCTTTCTATATGAGATTTTTAGTGTGCGAGTTCTCTACTTTTAATAGAGAAAAGATCTCGGGGAAAAAATCTCGGCCCGCTACACTCCGAGATTTTACAATGTGCATGTTCACTGCTTAAGCGGTTTTTCGTACGTTCTCTTCAACTGGATCACGTAATACATAACCACGTCCCCAAACTGTATCAATGTAATTTACACTGGAAGAGACTGCTTCCAATTTTTTCCGCAATTTACAGATAAAAACATCGATAATCTTTAGTTCTGGTTCATCCATTCCACCATAGAGATGATTGAGAAACATTTCCTTGGTAAGGGTGGTGCCTTTGCGTAAAGAGAGAAGCTCTAACATTTGGTATTCTTTACCGGTTAAATGAACAGGGCGCCCTGCAACTTCGACAGTTTTTGTGTCAAGGTTAACGGTGAGATCTCCGGTAACAATAACCGATTGTGCATGTCCTTTTGAACGACGAACAACTGCATGGATACGTGCAATGAGCTCATCCTTATGAAAAGGCTTCGTCATATAGTCGTCTGCCCCAAAGCCAAAACCACGAACCTTGTCTTCAATGGCATTCATACCAGAAAGGATTAAGACAGGAGTTTTTATTTTTGCCAACCTTAGAGTCCGCAAGACATCGTACCCTGACATGTCAGGCAAATTCAGATCAAGCAAAATGATATCATAATCATAGAGTTTTCCTAAATCGATACCTTCTTCACCCAGATCAGTGATATAAACATTAAAGTTAGCCGACTTTAACATCAGCTCAATGCTTTGAGTAACTGCTCTATCATCTTCAATTAATAATACGCGCATTTTAGATCCCTCACTTTGCTCCTTCACGAATCATAAGGAGCATTTCTATTTTATATCAGTTGGCAAAACCACTGTTATAAAAACAATTCATTAAATCAAACACTTATAACAAAGCGTTTATGAACATTTCAGTAGTACGCGTAACAATCACTACTAAATTCCCCACTATCCATGATAGTGGTTAACAAAATATTTTTATTTTTGAAAGAGGCTACAAAATTATTTTAGAAAAATCCTATATTTTTTAACATAATAAAAAGGGAGAGCTTTTTCTATAAACTTTAACTTAAAAAAAATTTGTAAAAGAGCTTTATAAATTACTTTTTTACAATTTCAGTGTTTATTTACTGAGCTTTAAACCTCTTCAGTTTATAATGGGGGAAAAATTAAAGAAATAGTTATTGTTCTATTAAAGCAGATTGTATTTTCAGATGCTTTAATGAAAGGCAAAAATTATTATAATTTCAAGTTAATAGACTGTTTTTGTCGGATAGATATATAACTAAAAGATATTTATTGGGTGTGAATGCGAGTTTTGAGTTGGCGCAATCAAGGAGTAGTGAGTATGAAGCCACGAGAAAATATGGTGCGATTGAGGATGTTTCAAGTGCGTGGAAAGCGCCGTGAAATTGCACAGCTTGAGATGATGATCGCAGAATTTGAACGAATGGTGTTAGAGTTGGAAGCACAGATTACTCATGAAGAACGTAAATCTGGAAACAATGATGTTCACCATTTTGCTTATTCTGCTTTTGCGCGTGCAGCGCGGCAAAGACGTGATAATCTGATCAATTCAATTCGTGATTTAGAACTTCAAAAAACAAATGCTGAAATTGCTCTCCATGAAGCTAATACAGAGCTGCAACGTGCACAGCTTTTGGAAGCACGAGAAAAGAAGATTGCTGCGGATGATAAGGATATTTTGATTCAATCTAATTCAATGGTTGGCTAATTTAATGGCTGGATGATAAAAGAAATTATTGAAAAATCCATTCTTTCAGGTTTATCTTTTGGATATAGTATAAAACAGCCAAACTTTTATCAAGTTTGGCTGTTTTATAGATTGCTTTATGTTATTAATCAATGGCAACTTCATGCCTGTAGTGTTGAATCTTGGTCGTTCGTAATCCCGCTAAACCGTGTTCATCGATTAAACTTTGCCATGAAAGAAATTCTTCTACAGTCAAAGTATAACGGTGGCACGCTTCGTCAAGACTTAACAATCCACCTCTGACAGCCGCAACAACTTCAGCTTTGCGACGAATCACCCAGCGCCGTGTTGTTTGTGGCGGTAGGTCGGCAATTGTAAGCGGACTTCCATCTGGCCCAATAACATATTTCATTTGTGTTTTTATCAAGTTGCTCATTCGTATCCTCTACTTTAGTCAAGGACTTGATTCGTTTATAGAGCATGAAATTTAAAAAAGAGCTAAAAGCGCTGAAAGAAAAAATTAATAAAGTGATTGGGTATGTAAAAAGAAGCTCAAGTTGAAGTGTGTAGAAGAGATTCTTGCAATATTTTACTGGATTTTTCAAAAGAGAAAAAAGGATTTCTCCTAAACGATTACCATTATGCCTTATTTCCATCATTCTTTTTTTGTTTGCAGCAGCTCTTAAGAAAGTAATGCCTATGGTTGTGGAAAGGATAAAAAAATAATATAAAGACAATCAATCATGTAAAAGTGCTAAAGAGCGTGCATCAGAATGTCAACATATAGGTAGCCATTAAACAGAGCATTAAATAGAGAATGAATACATGTTTTTAAACAGTCTTGATTTACCAGGGCAACCTGAGGATTCTCGCATTGTTGTTGCAATGTCGGGGGGGGTTGATTCATCGGTTGTTGCAGGTCTTTTGAAAAAGGAAGGGTATAATGTTATTGGCATTACGTTGCAGCTTTATGATCATGGGGAAGCAACGCATCGGGTGGGGGCGTGTTGTGCAGGACAAGATATTGAGGATGCACGCCGCGTTGCAGAAACACTAGGAATACCGCATTATGTTCTTGATTATGAAAAGCGCTTTCGCGAAGCTGTTATTGATCCTTTTGCAGAAAGTTATGCTCATGGAGAGACCCCAGTACCATGTATTGCATGTAATCAAACGGTTAAGTTTGCTGATTTATTAGCAACGGCACGCGAATTGGGGGCAGATGCTTTGGCTACGGGACATTATATTCGTTCGCGTTCCCACGGAGCGCATCGAGCACTCTTTCGTCCTCTCGATAATGATCGTGATCAGAGTTATTTTCTCTTTGCAACGACACAAGAACAGATTGATTATTTGCGTTTTCCACTTGGTAACCTTCCAAAATCCCGCGTTCGTGAAATGGCAGCAGAAATGGGCTTTGTGGTTGCCAATAAGCATGATAGTCAGGATATTTGTTTTGTTCCACAAGGAAAATATTCAGATGTTATCGCAAAACTGCGTCCAGAAGCAGCTAATCCTGGCGTTATTGTCCATATTGATGGAAAGATTTTAGGTAAACATTCGGGAATTGTTAATTATACGGTTGGTCAACGTCGTGGTATTGGGGTGTCAACGGGTGAAGCGCTTTATGTGGTTTATCTCGATGTGGAAAATGCACGTGTTATTGTTGGACCGCGTGAAATGTTAGAAACGCATAAGCTTTTTTTACGTGATGTGAATTGGCTTGGTGATGAGTCGTTAGATAATTTCCCTTCTCAAGGTATTGAGGTGGCTGTAAAGGTGCGTTCAACGCGTCCTCCTCATCTTGCGCGCTTACATTATAAAGAAGGTATTTTTTCCGTTGATTTATTGGAATGTGAAAATGGTGTGGCACCAGGGCAAGCTTGCGTTCTTTATGATGGAAATGGTCATGAGGCGCGTATTCTTGGGGGAGGATTTGTAACACATTCAGAACGTGCAGCCGATACTGAAATGATGTTGAAGCGCGTTTTATGCAATCTCGAAACAAAAGATTCTGTTTCCTCAGAACTAAAAACAACAGCTTTATAAAGCATAGTAAATTGATTTAATGATATCTTTAACCTTAAACTTGAATGAGAGACTTCCGGAAGATTTTCTCATTGAAAGTTTGTTTTATGATTGAATCCATCAACATTATATCTTCTGCACGTCATAAGTGGGGTTAGGGTGTGGAAAGTGATGAAAAAAATGTAAAAATGTTTTTTATCAATGCTTTCAAAGGCTAGGGAACGGCAATATTATTGGAGACTGGTAGATAACACACAACATTAGGTATGTTCTATAACTTGAAGTATTATCATCTTTAGTGGTCAAAGTTGGTAAAATGAGCAAGTGCAATACCTGAGGCTGTGGCAACATTAAGGCTGTCAAAACCGTCAGTCATGGGAATACGTAAGGTGTTTGATTGTTGTAGTATATGGGGTGGTAAGCCATCGCCTTCTGTTCCAAAAATAAGTGCCATTCTTTTGGTTTTGTTGGCTTGTTTGAGAGTGTGTGAGGCAGAAGGGGAGAGTGCATAAAGATGAAAGTTTTCATCGTTTAGAGCAGCTATAATGTCATCTATATCAGCGTTTTGTGTATAGGGTACTTTTAAAGCAGCACCGGCAGAAACTCTTATTGATTTGCGATAAAGTGGATCGCATGAGGTTTTGTCGACAATAATGCCATTACTGGCAAAGGCTGCTGCATTACGAAAAATTGATCCCATATTATCGTGATTCGAGATACCACATAAAACAAGAATCAAAGCTTTTTCTGGAAGATGTTGTAAAAAACTTTGTAAAGATGGCAGTATTTTGCGTTTACCAATACCCAGAACACCACGATGAACATGGAAACCGGTGATATTATCCATAACTTTTTGTGGAACGCAATAAATGGGACATAGGGGCTGTGTTTTTTCTAAAAGCGGTAGAAGTCCAGAGAGACGGTTTGCTACGATAAGCAGTGAGATGGCAGAAAACTCTTTTGAGTGCAGTAATGCGGACAAAGTTACTTTGCCTTCAGCAATAAATTGATGTTGCCGTCCAACAAGATCTTTTTCACGGATATTATGATAGGCTTTTAGGCGTGGATCATCTGTTTCATTGATTGTTGTGATATTCAAATGCATGCGAGATTTTTAGTGCTTTTTTCTTATGATTTCCAGATGTTAGAATTTTTTTTATTTTAAAAGAAGAGATAAAAAAATACTTTTTTAAAACTTATGGTAGAATTTATGTTGACAATATGCAACCATAGGTATAATGTAAAAATACTGATACGGAATCATATATTTTTCTCGTATCGGGTGCAGTGTCTTGGGTCCCCGCTATTTCCCAAGTTCTGTATGCCCTTAATTTCTAAGGGAAAAGAATCTGGGTCCCCAATGCCCAGATTCTTTTTTTTGAGGGTAATCATTGTTCTTCATTTCTATATCTAAATTTTTTAGTAAATCATATTTTAAAATCCAGTTGACCTGTAAGGTTACAGTAGAGTGCTAAGATATTTTTTCTAAGGTGCAAAGATGGCTTATAGATGGGTTATAATGCATATCATAAGACTAAAAAAATGCATGATTATGATAGATTTGAGCAAAAACAAGTTTTTCGTTTATGAGAAGTGAGATGGCTTTAAGTTATTCAGAAAACGATTAATAATGAAGGTTATGTGTTTGATTGCTCTTGGGAAAGCTCTTCTTTCTATTATTTTCTCTCTTCTTTATTTATTGGTGCTGTTCGTGTAACTGAGCAGTTTTTACGATAATAATGGTGAGCTGAGGCGTTTATTGTATGATGAAGCTTCTGTAATATTGAGGAAAGATCGTCGTTATGCCAAAAGTATAATGATATGGTTGAAAATATTAATTCCCTATTTCGTGAAGAAAAGGATGAGGTTCATGGATGTAAAAATCAATATACAAAGCTTAACTTTATACTCTATTTTTATTGCGTGTATTGTTTTTGCTTTGAAATATTGGGCATATCACATCACAGGTTCGGTTGCACTTTATTCTGATGCATTGGAATCAATCGTTAATATCCTTGCGTCATTGGCAGCATGGTGGGCTGTTAAAGTGAGTATGAAGCCAGCAGATCATGATCATCCCTTTGGGCATCATAAAGCGGAATATTTTTCCGCAATTCTTGAAGGGGTACTCATTATTATTGCGGCAATTGTTATTTTAAGAGAAGCATGGATAGCTCTTTCTACCGTTAAATTGTTGCAGAAGCCTGGAATATGGCTTGCTATTCATCTTATTGCAACTGTCATAAACTGTATGTGGGGAATGGTTCTTATTTGGCAGGGAAAACTCCATCGCTCACCGGCTCTTAAAGCTGATGGAGTACATTTTATAACTGATGTTTTTACGTCGCTTGCAATTTTAATTGGTTTGATTGCTGGTTTTGTTGGAGGATGGGGAGCTTTAGATCCAATTTTAGCGATAATCGTTGCCGTTAATATTCTCTTACAGGGCTGGAAGGTGATTAGAAATGCTGTTCAGGGATTAATGGATGTTGGCGTTGAATTGAATGAAAGTATGCGGATTCGGGAGCTGATTTCTGCAAATGCATCGGGTGCGCTTGAGGTCCATGATTTGCGGACGCGTGTTGCTGGGAGGGTTACTTTTATAGAGTTTCATTTGGTTGTGCCTGCTATAATGCAGGTAGGAGAAGCACATAAAATTTGTGATAAAATCGAAGTTGTTCTTCAAAAAGAATTTGATAATGTGCGTATTTCTATTCATGTCGAGCCTGAAGATGAGGCAAAATTGCCTCCTGGTACAACGGTGATCCCTTTTATATAAAAAGATTTTTTCAATTGGGTTGTCATGTTACGAACATTAATTTTTTACGGTGTGGCAACTCATATCTCTTGAAAATACGATGATGCTCTTTTGTTGATTGTATTTTTGCATCAATAAAGGGGAAGATTAAACAAAGTCTCTTAAGGCAAGATTTATTCTGTTATCGTACACTGTCATTTAAGGTGTGGTGAGATAAGACCTATAAAATTTGATCTCTTAAGCATTTTTTGAGTGCGCGGTCAATGCCGAGAAGTAAGGCTTGCTGGTGGCATTTAATTGAATTACATGAAATGGTTATCCGCTGAAATTGGCTTAAGAAGATGTATTGTTTACGGGGCTGTCAAGAATAGATCTCTTGTTTTTGAGGGCGAGAGGAAATAGAGCTTAATTATAAATTTTATATAAAATACTTTGTGAGATAATAATCATAACATACCTTATTTTACTTATGCTTGCAAAAAATATTTTTTATATTCATAAAGATTAGAATGGCGGTGGTCTATAGATAATTCTTAGCTCGAGCATATGAAAAGAAAGTATGATACAAGAAATAACAGAGTTTTGCTTGCCTTCAGCTTTCAGTCAGTAAAGGTAATTATAACCGCCATTCTTCAAATATGATTTTATCCGTGTAGATTATACAAAGTTAGACGTTTATCTGAATAGCTTCAGTATATCTATTAAGAATAGAAAAGCTATTTCATATCGCTATGATGTTATTCAAGGGCTCTTAAAACGACGATTCCTGGTGTTTTTGCAACATAATCCATAAAAGGGGTATCGACGACTTTTTCATTTTCTTTGTGTGAAGGAGCATGTCGTAACATCGGCCCTTTATCTGTCATGATAAAGAAACTCACATGTGTTACATCCAATCCAGCAAGTTTTGCATAAATGCCAATGAAATCCCCTGATTTTAAACGGCTTATAACCTCTTCATTAATAAAGTTACTTGGAATATACGTTATTGTGCGTTTCACAACTGGAAGTCCAGGAAGATAGCTTTCACCATCAGCTTTTTTGTTTAGATATTTTTCTATTTTTACCGCATGGGGACTTATTTCAGCGGTAATATCAGTGGCGAGTTTATATTCTCTATAAGCCCAATCCGTAAAAAAATGTTTCCGATTTAAAAAATCAACATTACCGTTAATATAACGCGTTTTTATGACGTTATTTATGAATTCTGTTTGGGATGTTGATTTGCGCAATGCTTCAACATAATCCATACAAGTGAAGTTATCTAAGCTTCTAAAATCAATAATCAGTTTTTCTGGTGTATTTTCTGAGCCATGTAACATATTAGCTTTGTAAGGTGTTCCTAAAAAAGCTTCAGAAAGAAAGTCAATCATGGCTCCTTTTTCGTGATCATTTATTTCTGAACGTTTTTTGAGAAGAGCATTTAATTTATTTAAAGTATAGGGATCTAGCTCTACGCTGGTTGTTTGTTGTGTTTCTATTTTATTTTCTATCCCCCCCTCTTGTGAATAAGAATTTTGGACATCACGTCCTATCACTAACATTAAAGTGAGAATTAATAGGGATATTTTTTGCATTTTATACACCATTTTTAAATTTAACAGTTCACGGACAACACGTACTAAAAGAACTGTTTTCTCATGCTTATTAGCATTTGAATGTAATAATAACATATAATATTGATTGATTCAATAAATATAATTAGTTTTTACAGTATTAATATATTTTTATGATGATTATTAAATATTTAAATTATTATATGTTATTGATTTATCTAATAGAGTTGATGTTTTAAAAATTAGCAGTATGATAAGTGGTAATAATGTATTATAAAATTAATCATAATATCTATAAAATTATTTTTATATTCTATGTCTTATGAGTAATTGTTAATAATTTATTCTCATAAGTATTTTTTCATTTAATATAAAATATATTTTTTATAATTTGATAATTATATATCAAGTAAAAATAATTTTATATTTTTATCTTGACTCTTTTTGTAATTTTTAATTTGTTATTATTTTGTATGTGAAAATTATAGGTTATAGAATACTTTTAAAAGGAAACGGGAGTTAAAAGAGAGCGGGGGAGTCATTGTATGCGTAAAATAGTGTGTATGTTATGCAAGACCAAATGCTCAATCCGAAATTTGTTCAGCGTGGGCTCATTTTAGTGTTCATCACTTTATTGTTAGATATTCTTTGTATTGCGATCATTTGTCCTGTTTTGCCTGAATATTTTTCTCAATTAACTGGAAAAGAGGTCAGTACATCTTTTGTAGAAAGAGGAAAATTACTTGCAGCTTATTCAGTGATGCAGTTTTTGTTTGCTCCTGTTATTGGCAATCTCTCTGATCGTTATGGTCGTCGTCCTATTTTGCTTCTCTCTATTATCTGCTTTGCTCTTGATAATCTCATATGTGCTATAGCATGGAGCTATTCTATGTTATTTATCGGGCGTCTTTTGTCAGGGATAAGTGGCGCTAGTTTTGCAACTTGTACAGCTTATCTTGCGGATATATCCGATGATAAAACCCGTACACGCAATTTTGGTTTGTTAGGCATTGCATCCGCATTGGGGTTTATTTTAGGATCGTTTATTGGTGGTTTTTTAGGTCAGTTTGGTCCGCGTATTCCGTTTTATTTTGCTGCTGGTTTTTCTCTCATTAATTTTATTTTTTCTTGGGTTATGCTTCCAGAAACCCTTTCTTTATGGAATAGGCGCTTTTTTGATATTAAGCGGGCAAATCCCTTAGGTGCTTTTTGGCATCTGAAACAATACCCGATGGTTCTTTGGGTGTTATTGGTCTTTTTTCTTTATTGGTTTGCGGAATCTGTATGGTTAAGCATTTGGGCTTTCATTGCAAAAGAACGCTATGATTGGAGTTCTTTTTCTATTGGACTCTCCTATAGTGTTTTTGGGATAGGCCAATTTATTGTAGTCGCTCTCATTTTGCCTTATTTTTCTAAACGATGGAGTGATTGGCATATTGTTATAGTGGGGCTTTTGTTTGCCTCCGTTGCTATGCTGGGCTATACATTCGCGACGCAGGGGTGGATGGTTTATATGGTTTGTATGTGTACAATGCTTGAATATCTTGTTCATGCACCTATACGTGCTATTGCTTCAGCGCAGGTACCGACAAATGTACAAGGAGAACTGCAAGGAGCGATGACATCTGTTATTTCGTTGAGTTTAACATTTGGTTCTGTTTTTTATGTGTTTCTTTTTGAATGTTTTACAGATAAAAATGCACTGTTTTATTTTTCTGGTGCTCCTTTTGTTGGAGGCTTTTTTCTTCTTGTTGTTGCGACAGTTATTTTTGTCTTGCGGGTACGTTAATTTGTTTAGAGAGGCTGGTACGTACTATTTTGCTAGAGAATGCACAAGATAAACAAAATGTATCATTTTATAGGCAGAAAGTTTTTTGTGATATTTGTTTCACAAAGTGTTGTATAGAATATCGATATATCCTTCTCATTTAGTGAAAATAATTTTTTTATTTTGTGATATTGTTTGTATAGGGGAGTCCGTATTTTTTCTATTGCTTGCAAATTAATATCCAATGCTAATGCAGCAGCATATTGAAAACAAAGATTAAAACGTATCTGAGTTAGATTTATCAGTATTGTATGAACAATTCCAAATTTTATATGGAAAATTGGAAGTAAAATATTGCTTATATTTGTTGGCATAACTTCTGGAATCAAAAGAAAACCTCATTTTGGAAGAATATAAAGTTGTAAAATTGAAAAGATATTTTCTGTTTTGCGATTACTTTTTTATTCGACTTTACAGTTTTCAAAACCATCTACGGCAATATCTTTTAAAAAGTAGAGATTTGTTGCATTGTCTCACACTTTAATTTTTTTATTCTTTAGGAGGGATTATGTTTCTCATGCACAATAGAATGCTTAAAATTGTACTGTGAATCAAATACTTATTTGAAGGTTAGGCACTTTACTCTTTTTAAAAATGGTTTTTATCGACCCACTTATCTTGCTTGGGGGGAGAAGCCAATGATTTTGATGGATACGACCTTAAGAGGAGAGGAATGAGAAAAATTTAAGCTATTCAGAGCGCTCTTTTTAGTTTCAGAATGATAAATAAGAATATTTATTCAATAAGTTGTAGGTATAAAAATAATATAATTGTGCGTAGGAAGATGATATAATTTGAAGGAGAGAAGCTAAAAGGTGAGGCTTTTTATTTTAAGATATTTTTTTATAATTCATAATGAGATCACTAAAATGCTGAAAGAGGTAGTGGCTATCTTGTGGTCCCGGAGAAGCTTCAGGGTGATATTGAACAGAAAAAACAGGTTTTCCAATGATTCGAATACCACAGTTTGAGCCATCAAAGAGAGAAATATGTGTTTCTTGAACATGTTGTGGTAAAGAGGCAGAATCTACGGCAAAACCGTGATTCATCGATACAATCTCAACTTTTCCAGTGTTAAGGTCTTTAACTGGGTGATTGGCACCATGATGTCCTTGGTGCATTTTCACGGTCATTGCACCAACCGTAAGAGCGAGAAGTTGATGACCAAGACATATTCCAAAAATTGGTAAATTATGATCAATTAATGTTTTGATTGTTGGAATGGCATATTGAGCCGTAGCTGCGGGGTCTCCTGGTCCATTAGAAAGAAAAACGCCATCAGGGTTCATTGCCAGAATTTCTTTTGCAGTTGTGTGGGCAGGCACAACAGTAATGCGGGCTTTTTGTGTTGCCATAAGGCGAAGAATATTACGTTTAATACCGTAGTCAATTGCAATGATATGAAGATTGTGCATATTGTTTGTACCGTATCCTTTATTCCAACTCCATGGTTTTTCATCCCATTGCATTGAAGATTGAGATGTCACATCTTTCGTAAGGTCAAGATTGACGAGACCGTGCCATTTTTGCGCACGTTTCTTTAAAGAAGGAATATCAAAATTTCCATTAGCATCATGTGCAATGACAGCATTTTGTGCACCTTTTTCACGAATAAGAATTGTGAGTGCACGTGTATCAATACCACAAAGTGCAATAATTTTACGCATTTTAAGCCATTGATGAAGATTTTCATTGGCACGATAATTTGAAGGATTTGTAATATCTGCCTTGAAAATAGCGCCAACAGCACCATGACAATTGAGAGGAGAGAGATCTTCAATATCTTCGCTATTTGCCCCTACATTTCCTATATGAGGAAAAGTAAAATTAACGATTTGTTGTGTGTATGACGGGTCTGTGAGGATTTCTTCATAGCCTGTGATGGCGGTGTTAAAACACACTTCAGCTTCAGCGATACCTGTAGCACCTGCTCCTTTGCCTTCAATAACGGTTCCATCTGCTAAGACTAAGAGGGCTGTAGGTTTTTTGATACTCCAAGGGTGGCTGGGTGAAGTCGCTTGTATCATAGTATGTATCCACAATTTATTCTCTGAAAGGTATAATGATCAACTTTACACAAAAATCATACCTTTAGCAGATGCTGTGTATATTATTCTGGTAACGTTTTGCTTGAAGTAGGCAGTATAAGTACATTCCATGAAGAGGTAAAGTCTTGTTTTAGCTTTTCGAAGATCGAGTCCTTAATTATTTTTTTTATCCTCCATTGCAAGATGGATAAAGATTGGTTAAAAGGCATCTTCTTCTTGAACAAAATTGGATAAATTTATGTTGCGTAACCAGATTGATGGGGCTCTTAGGGCTGCTTTGAAAGCGCAAGATAGTGCGCGTCTTGCTACACTTCGTTTAATGAATGCTGCAGTTAGGGATCGTGATATTCTTTATTATGATGAGGGGAAGCTAGAAGTGGATGATCAGCAGATACAGTCTGTTTTCACTAAAATGCTTCAACAGCGTGAAGAATTGATGCGAGCCTATAAAGAGTCTGGTTGTTTGGAATTGGCAGAGAGAGGACAAGCAGAAATAGAAGTTATTCGTGAATTTCTTCCCTATCAACTTAAGGAGATGGAAGTAGAACAGGTTCTTTGTGAAGCTTTGGCACAAACAAAGGCTGAAAAATTACGCGATATCGGTAAGGTGATGGCATGGCTTAAGGAACGGTATGCGGGGCAAATGAATTTTTCTAAAGTGTGCAATAGTCTTCGTAAGAAATTGCAATAGATCTTGTTAATTCAAGGGGATTGGAAAATATTTTTTATTGTGCGTCGCCTTTGTAAGTCAGTAGGATGTTGATAAATTTCATTTATTTGTACACACATACTGTTATAAAAAAAATAACTTTTTGATATCAACGAAACTTTTTGGGCTCTCATAGAGCAATGAAACATCTTTTATGTATTATATTTTCTGTTTTTCAAAGCTGTTAGACCATTAAAAAACAAAAGTATTATAGAGTTTTTACTTTTTTAAAAAGATCTATTGTCAGCACTGTTAAAAATTTTAAAATAGGATGATTAAGGTAATTGATACAGATTTCCAATTTTGGGGAGTGTATTATTGTCTTTTTTGCTGTTTCAAAGTATTTTTTTGATAAAAAGTTTCCGTATTTTAGAGTGGTGATTATTCAGCAAGAAATTTAAATATAGATGGTTTTATCAATATGGTGTGTATCTTTTTAATTCAAGTACTGGTTTTAATGATAAGAAAATCAAAACTTTAAAACGTTTTTTCTAGGGAAGAGATTTTTAAGTTGAGTTTATGAAATAAAAAGATCTTTTGAAAAGAAGTCTCTGTTTGTAATGTGTTCTTGAGATAATTTTGAAATTCTTTTCTCTGATTAAATCCCTTATAAGCTATATAAAATCTATAAATTATGCAGAATAAAATGAGTAACCTCTATTTGTGGGGATACAGTGGTGAATCTGTTAAAAATAGTTCAGTTAGCAATAATGGCTTACCCGTTAACCGCAAACGGGAACGGCGTGCCCATAGTGCACCTTGTTGACCAATATGAATGTAATCGCGGGTTAATTTGTCATTGTTAAATAAATAATGTCCTAGAGGTACAGTTCCCAAATGCATTAAGGCTTGATTGTGTAGGAGGGTTTCTTGTGGAATTACAGTGCGTCCAAGGAGCCAAGGTTTATTATCTCCCATTAATATGACTTCACGTAGCCAATAACGCGCACTTTCGGGGAGATGCTCTGCTTCTTCTGTTAATTTATCTCGCGTAATAAAACATTCGCGTTGTGGTTGAACTTGGAGGCAGGTACAATATTTCTTTAATCGAAGCGTCATTGAGCCCGATTCCATGAGCCAATCGCGAACGTTTTCTGGTATTGGAGGACTTTGATCAGAAAACCACTTTAGAGGTGGTAAGATGGAATCTTCAAGATCAGACATCGTTTTACTCCACAGCTAAAGTCTTATTCCATATGTTATGTTGGGTTAAATAGATAGCTCTATTGTAATACAAGGAGTATAAAAGCAGCAAGATTTTAACAGGAAGATATCAAAGGGAAAATCGAAAGCAAAGGTCTTTAAAAGAAGATATGCAGGAAGTATATATTATAGGATTATTTTCATTTAAAAAAGCAAAATAAAGTATTATGTTTTGTTCAAGGCGCTTTCACAATGCGTTACGGAAATTTCTTTATCGCATGAGAGCAATAGGAAAAATGTTTCGTACTTTAAAATTCGTTTGTAACGCATATAAAGAAGAGCTAAAAATTCATCTATGCAAGATGATATAAAGAGGAAGTTTTAAGAGGAACAAAACTTTATTTTATACTTTAGAAAGTGAAGAGATATTCAAAACTTTTGAATTGAGATGTAAAGGAGATCGTATTCTTTATAATCAAGAAGTTTATATTAATGAATATACTTTTTAAAACGTTTAAATATATTATATTATTAAAATTGTGAAGTATTACTTTATATTACAGGGTATTTAGTAATTTTATAATAAAGTTTGCATTAATATTATTTCATATTTATTTTATATACTATTTTATTTCACATATTAGAGAAAAATTATTTATCATTTTGTGCTTACCTTCTCTTTCTTATTTCTTAAGAATGTAAAAAAGCGCTTCGAGTTTTTCGGTAAAAAGGGTATTGTTGATAGAGTGTATAGGTGTTAAGCATTATACGGTAAAATCTTTAATCATCGTTAGTGATTTTTGTAACCTTATGGGTTGTTATTACAGTGAGATAAGCTGGATTTGCGCACGTGGTACAAAAATAATTCGTATTTTGTTAAAGTAACGCAACATATCTCTCCTGCTATGCGTAAGTTTATATAGGTATGAAATGGTGCGTTATAAAGTTCTTTACTGCATTTGGTTTTATAATACGATGATGGTGTATGCCTAAAATCGCAGCTTAAGCATCTCACCATCATATCAAAATTGGTAACAACAAGTTACAGGGGAATATTTCAAACTCTGCTAGTTGTTTCCTAGTTTTGTATTGAATCCCAAAAGGTGTAAAAAATAAATACTCTATGATCGAATTTTTTGTCCTATCCATATAAGAATACAGGCTCCTATAAAACCTGAAATAAGATAGCCAAGCCAACCAGCAAAACTTACACCTAAAAGACTAAAAAGAAAGCTTGCTAGCGCAGCGCCAATAATCCCTAAGATAATATTTAACAATATTCCTGTTTGGCTTTTCATAATATACTGTGCAGCCCAACCGGCAATCCCGCCGATAATAATAGCTGCAATCCAGCCGATGTTTGCATTTTCCATGATACCCTCCTTTGCCTGAATTTAAATTGTAACTAGAGTAAACTTTGTAAAAATCAAGGTTTATTCCTTTTTTACCCAGTGGAAAGGATATTTCTGTTAGAGATTTTACTTGTTACTTTCCTTTATATTAAAATAATACTCACATTTATATTATATATAATACTTAATAAGTATAAATTATATAATACATTTTAATTTATAAATAAATAAATTAATTGATAAATATTGAATAAAAGAAGAAAATATTAGTAGAAATGTTCTAAGAACTCATAAAGTGTATTTATAAGCTTTTTAAGCTCTCTCTTAAATTAAAAAAACAATTGTGATTAAAGTAATAAGTAAAATGGATATTTAAAAGTTTGGAGCTTGCCAATTGATATCAATGATGTTTGAAATGAAAACTGTTTCGTTGACACGTTATAGCATGGCTGTATAGGTTGAACCTCTACCAATCTTGATATAAACGTTGCATTTTTGTGGGGTTTTGTATTCCTTATAGAGTATTTCTGTTTCGCTGCTACTGTGAAGCGGTTCCCTTTTTACAAGGCGGGTTTAGGTTAGAACTATCATACTCTTGACCTATTCTTTATGTGTTTAACAGTTTTGGCTTTGATATGGTTAGGCATTTTTACGTCTTTCTTCAAGAGTTCTATTCTACATGCTGCTTTGTTTGTAATGTGCAAGCAAATGACTTTGAGCAATTCATCATGAATAGATTTTAAATGAAAGAAACTTACGATGAAGAAAGCTCATTTAAATTGTCGAATAATAAGATATTTTGATTAAATCAATATCTTGACCATATTCAAAATTGAATAATCGATGTGATGTGTGTTTTATTCAAGTTATTTGAAAAGTTTAAGTTTTTTCTGCTTGTTCTTCAGCAGGGTTGCGTAGACGAGAACTTTGAAGAAGTCCCTGTTCTTCTAAAATGGGGTAGATCATTGAGGTCAAAAGAGAGTTGATTTGTTTGAGGTCGCGCACAGTGTCGAGATGAAGACTGGATGATTCTACATTTTTGAGATCCCCTTCACGCAGACGTTTAAAATGTTTTAAACTCATCTCTTTTTCTAAGTTTCGTAGTTGATCTTTTTTTTGTACCAATAGGTGTGCAGTGTGTGTATCACGTGAGACGAGAACGTTAAATGCTATATGCGCGTTGGCTAGTACAATGGCGTGGAAACGAAGGAGGTCACTCCAGCCCTCGCTGCTGAACTGTAAACCTTTTTGTTGTTTCTTTTTAACCAGCATCAACATATTATGAATAATGATATCGCCTGCTTGGTCTAATTTTATACAGGCGCCTAGAAGTTCTTGCGTTTGAAGAGCTTCTTCGTCAGATAATTTTTGTCCCGCTAATCGGGCCAGATAAAGTTTGATGGCGATATGTTTTTTGTCCAATATGGTGTTGAGTTGGTTGAGTTCACGAATAATATTGGGATCAGGCTTTTCATAAAGTCCCATAATTTTTTCTAGCATGATGTCTACAAGATCACAAATATGAATGACTTCACGCATGACATTCGAGAGGGCGAGAGTTGGGCGATCAAGAACACTGTCATCAAGAGCTGTTTGATCAGATAAATTGAGCCTTTTGTCGGCTTGCATTTTTTTTGCACTTATATTCACGATCTGAGTGGTTAATTTTAAAACCCATTTTGAAAGCGGTATTCCAGCAAGGAGAATGAAAACATTAAAAATGATATGGGCGTTGATCACTTGAGTAGGGGCGTTATTGCCAAGCCATGTGATGGGAGGGTGAAAGGAGAGAAATAAGATAAGTATAAGGATTGACCCTGCCCCACGCATGAGTAAATTTCCTAAGGGAACGAGGCGGGTATTAGGAGAGGCGTTGCGCGTTAAAAGTGGTGCTATAAGAGAAGAGCCAAAGTTGACACCAAGAACCATGACAACACAGAGTTGCGTATGGATAAGATCGTAGTTGGCAAAATTGACCAGCAAAATGATTCCTGCAATGGACGAATGTAAGAGGTAGGTTAAGCCAGCAGCCAACAAAAAAGTGGAAATAGGATCGGTTGAAAGATAACGAATGATGCTAGGCAAAATTTCGCTTTCACGTAAAGGTTCTGTCGCGGTACTTATCATCTCTAAAGATAAAATCAAAAGACCAATACCGATGACAATACGTCCTATTTGACGCCATTCACGTTTTTCTGTTGTCATGAAGATACAAGTGCCAATTAAAAGACACAAAGGTACAACAAGAGTGAGGTCATAGGTGAGAATTTTTACAACGATTGCTGATCCTAATTCTCCTCCACGTACAGCCATAAGTCCTGCTACTCCAGAGACAAAACCAGATTCAACGAAAGAGCCAACGAGGAGTGTTATTGCTGTAGAGCTTTGTAAAATCATTGCTGTAAAAAGCCCAAAACTTACGGCAAACAATGGTTTTGAAACGACGTGGCACATTTTATATTTAAGTCTGTCACCATAGGCGCGTTCAACTCCTGTGCGCACCATGCGTGTGGCCCAGAGAAGTAAAGAAATAGCGCCGGCAAGATGAAGGAGTACCAATGAACCATTCATGATACTTTATTCTTTCTTTGTTGTTGTGAATGTGGTTGCCTCAAATTAATAAATTGAAGTTTATTGTTTTTATTTCACTTTTGCTTTTAATACTTGATTAAAATCATAACCGCTTGGATTTTGAAAAACTTTTAGACCGAAACAGGGTAGAATGGAATAGAGGTGATCAAAGATATCGCCTTGAATTTGTTCATAGTCGATCCAAACGGTGGTGTTCGTAAAGCAATAGATTTCTAAGGGTAAACCATTTTCTGTAGGAGGTAATTGTCGTGCCATATAGGTCATATTAGGGTTGATGTTTAGATGCTGTTGTAGATAAGCAAAAACATAAGCACGAAAAGTTCCAATGTTGGTTAAACGGCGCGTATTGGCTAAGATATCATGATTTTTATCTAATTGAGCATTCCATTGATCAATTTCTGCTACTTTTTGCGTGAAATAATTTTCTAATAAATTAAATCGGGAAAGATATTTTTGTTCTTCTTTTGTGAGAAAATGGATACTTGATTGATCAATAAAAAGAGAGCGTTTGATGCGTCTTCCACCCGATTCTTGCATTCCACGCCAATTTTTAAAAGGGTCGGTCACAAGTTTGCGGATAGGAACTGAGGTGATGGTGTTGTCGAAATTTTGAACTTTAACAGTATGCAAGGCAATTTCAATAACATCACCATCGGCACCGAGATTGGGGATTTCAATCCAATCCCCAACACGAACCATATCAGTGGATGAAATTTGAATACCGGCAACGAGAGAAAGAAGCGTATCTTGAAAAATTAACATGAGAACCGCGGCCATTGCACCAAGACCGGAGAAGAGAATAAGAGGGGAGCGGTCAATCAATGTAGCGACCATTAAAATTGTTGCCACAGCAAAAAGTGCAATTTTAGCAATTTGAATATAACCTTTTATTGGTTTTAGTCGTGCTGTTGGTCGTTGTTCGTAAAGGATGTTAATGACATTGAGACAGGAAGAAATTGTCAGGACGACAAAGAAGATAATGAAGGCGTTGGCAACATTACCAATGACAGTGCTAAATGCATCGGGCAATGTTGAGATAAAATTAACACCAATTGAAAGAATAAAAGCTGAAATGATATCCGCTATGTATTGAATAGCATTATTAATATCGATCGTTGTATTTTTTGGGAGAAAAGAAGAGAGTTTTTTTGCTCCGTGAATAAGTAATTTTCGTCCTAGAAAGTTCACTAAAAGGGCAGCTATAGTAAGAATAACAAGCCAAGAAATAGCCTCTAACCACGGATATTGAGCAATAAATTCGATCACTTTTTATTCTCCATTTCTAAAAATATATGCAGTTGAGGGGTTAAAATTTTACAACTGCTTAAGAGGAAGTATTGGAATTATGCTCTAAAGTCGTTAAATATGCAAAAAAGAATTTTCAAACTCTGTGAGAGATAATGCGTTTTCCGCCCGATTTCCTTAATGAACTGCGTACGAGACTCCCAATTTCAACAGTGATTGGTCAACGGGTGGATTTTGATCCTCGAAAAAGTAAGCCTTCACGGGGAGACTTTTGGTGTTGTTGTCCATTTCATGGTGAAAAAACGCCAAGTTTTCATTGTGATGATCATAAAGGGCGCTATTATTGTTTTGGTTGTGGTGTAAGTGGAGATATTTTTACCTTTTTGTGTGAGCTTGATGGACTGCACTTTTCAGAAAGTGTAGAGCGTTTGGCTGATTTTGCGGGAATGAAACTCCCTATTTTGGATTCACAAAGTCATAAACGTCAACTGGAAAAAGCTGACCTTTATGATGTGATGAAAATTGCCACAGATTTTTTTCAATATAATTTACGCGATAAAGGAGGTATGCAAGCACGTCGTTATCTGGATGCACGTGGTGTTACACCAGAGCTTGTAGAGCGTTTCCGCATTGGTTTTGCACCGGTAAGGCGTACAGCTTTGAAAGAAGCTTTGAGTGCACGGGGCATTTCAATAAAGCAAATGGAAGAATGTGGGCTTCTCTCAGTGCATGAGGAGAGCGCGGATTCTTATGACCGATTTAGAAATCGCATTATGTTTCCTATCGAAGATTTGCGCGGACGTGTGGTGGCTTTCGGAGGGCGTGCATTAGAGAAAGAGACACGAGCAAAATATCTCAATAGCCCTGAAACAGTGCTGTTTCATAAAGGAAATATACTTTATAACGCGGCAGCAGCTCGCAAAAATAGTCGCTTTGTTGGCGATGAAAAAATTCATTCACTCCTTGTTGTTGAGGGGTATATGGATGTCATTGCATTGACTAAAGCTGGTTTTGAAGGAGTTGTAGCACCCTTAGGGACAGCATTAACGGAAGCGCAAATTGAGCTTTTATGGCAGATGGGGAAGGAACCTATTTTGTGTTTTGATGGTGATGATGCTGGTTTAAAAGCTGCCTTTCGTGTTGCTGATCGTGTGTTGCCTCTTTTAAAGGCTGGGGTTTGTGTACGCTTTGTTTTATTGCCACAAGGGAAAGATCCTGATGAAATTGTTTGTGCTGGTGGAGCACAGCTTTTTTCTTCTTTTTTGCAAAAAGCTATTCCTTTGAGTGAGCTTTTATGGTGGCGTGCTACCTATGGAAAGCATTTTGAAATTCCAGAGGCACGAGCAGCGCTAGAAAAACAACTAAAACAACAAATTTTTACGATTAAGGATGAAGATGTCCGTCGTTATTATTTGCAAGATGTAAAAAAACGCCTTTTTGATTTTTTTCGTTCCTCTTTTTCAAAACAAAAGGGGGAAGGGCGATATGGTCAATCTTCACCAAATAGGACCTTTAAAGATCAAACCTTTTCTCTGTTAGAAAATTCTGAAATAGTACGAAATTCTTCGCAATCTATCCCTTTGCGTGAAGCAGTGATTTTACTCACTTTAGCTTACTATCCTGAGTTGTGGTATGAAAATTTTGAAATTCTTTCTGAGTTAGAATTAAAAAATACTCAATTGATAATTTTTCATCAAGCTATGTTGGAAATTCTTGGGGACCAACAGCTTCATGATAAAGAGACGATGGTTGCGTTCTTAGAAAAAAGAGGGCAAAAGGCTCTGTTAGAGCGTATGAAACATCTTGTGCAAAATATTGGTATGCGTATTATTCTTGGTGGAGCCCCTATAGAAGATGCGCGTGCTATATTAAAACAAGCTGTCTACTTGCATCTTCAAGAACACCACCTACATAAGAGGTTACAGGATATTGAAGAGCAACTTGTAGAAAATCCTAAGAGTGAGGTTTTTGATCTGCTTCGTGAGGTAAAAAATGAGCTGGAGCAGATGCAGGCAACAGAAGCGTTAATTGAAGGATTTGGAAGTTGGTTGGATGAAAAAATAGACGGGAATACACAAGATACGATAAAATGATTCGCTTTTTTAATGCGAATCAGTCACTTAAATTTTAGATGAGGAAGTTTATGTGGAGTGACATTTTTATAAAGATGACAATTAAATTTTAGGAAAAGCGGGTAAATTTTAGGAAAAGCGGGAAATTGGTTCTTACGATAGGGTGCAGAGATTATCTCAGAAGGGCTGAGAGGTGTCGGGGAAACTTCTGGAGTTTTCCCGCGTTTTTGTCTGGATGTCAAGTTTGTCTGGATGTCAGGGCGTATACAAAATGTATTCTTTCCAATGGTAATCTCTTAACAGGAAGTATATATGAGTAACTATTGGTAGATTTTAGTGAGAACAAAAAAACTGGTCACATGGAAACTGTGGTGACATGGAAACTGTGAAGTGATCGAGTGGAGTTATGGTATGGCAACAAAGGTTAAACAGAAAGATAATGCAGAAGTAACAAACCAAGCGAGTTTGGATAGTCCTCTTCTTGATTTTTCTGATGATGCCATCAAGAAAATGATTAAACTTGCCAAAAAAAATGGTTACGTAACAATGGATGAACTCAATGCAGTTCTTCCTTCTGACGAGGTTACATCCGAACAAATTGAAGATATCTTGGCGATGTTCTCTGAGATGGGGGTTAATGTTGTGGATGATGAGGATGAAGTTGAGTCTGAAAATTATGAAGAAGAAGTTACGGTAGAGGGGGGTGATTTAGTAGAAGCCTCTAGCCACGCAATTGCAACGACAACGAATAAACGCGAAGTAACAGATCGTACGGATGATCCGGTGCGTATGTATTTGCGTGAGATGGGAGCTGTTGAGCTTCTTTCGCGGGAAGGCGAAATTGCCATTGCTAAGCGTATTGAAGCAGGGCGTGAGACAATGATTGCGGGACTTTGTGAGAGTCCTTTGACTTTTCAGGCTCTTATTATCTGGCGTGACGAGTTAAAAGAGCAGCGTATTCTTCTTCGTGAAATTATTGATCTTGAAACGACTTATGCTGGTCCAGAAGCAAAGCAGGCTCCTGTTATTGAGCGAAGTGAAGTTGATAAGACCGTAGAAGAAAAAATGTCTTCTGGTATACGTAATATGGGGGAGAGCGCAGGAGAGAGAAACATTGAAGACGATGATGAAGAGGACGAGGACGATGTTAACTTATCGCTTGCTGCAATGGAAAATGAACTTTGTCCTCAAGTTATGGAAACATTGGATTTTATTGCTCAAACCTATGTAAAATTACGAAAATTACAAGATCAGCATGTTGAAAGCAGTTTGGCAGAGCGTAAAGAGGGGGCCCTTACATCTTCTCAGAAGAAGAAATATATTCAATTAAAGGGTGAGTTGATTCAAGCAGTAAAATCTCTTTCTTTAAACCAAAATCGTATCGAAGCTTTGGTTGAACAGCTTTATGACATCAATAAGAGATTGATTCATAATGAAGGTAAGCTGAAACGGATTGCCAATAGCTATGGCATTGGCCATGAGGACTTTTTAAAAGAATACCAAGGGCGTGAATTGGACGCAGATTGGATGAATTATATTGCTGCTTTGCCTACACCTGGTTGGAAAGAGTTTTCGGTGCGTGAAGCAAAAGAAATCCAAAAACTGCGAAGTGAGATACAAAATCTTGCGCAAGAAACGGCTATTTCGATTGGTGAATTTCGTCGGATTGTTATGCAGGTGCAGAAAGGTGAACGCGAATCAACAATTGCAAAAAAAGAGATGGTAGAATCTAATTTGCGTCTTGTCATTTCAATTGCAAAAAAATACACCAATCGTGGTTTGCAGTTTCTTGATCTTATTCAAGAGGGCAATATCGGTTTGATGAAGGCTGTGGATAAGTTTGAATATCGGCGCGGCTACAAATTTTCAACTTATGCAACATGGTGGATTCGTCAAGCTATTACACGTTCAATTGCTGATCAGGCACGTACAATTCGTATTCCTGTTCATATGATTGAAACAATTAATAAAATTGTTCGTACCTCGCGTCAGATTCTCCATGAAATTGGACGAGAACCAACACCAGAAGAATTATCTAGCAAGCTTTCTATGCCGTTAGAAAAAGTACGAAAAGTTCTTAAAATTGCAAAAGAACCTATTTCTCTCGAAACGCCTGTTGGTGATGAAGATGATTCCCATTTGGGTGATTTTATTGAGGATAGGAATGCGTTATTACCAATTGATGCTGCTATCCAAGCTAATCTGCGAGATACGACAACACGCGTTCTTGCTTCATTAACACCGCGAGAAGAACGTGTTTTGCGGATGCGTTTTGGAATAGGGATGAATACAGATCACACGTTGGAAGAAGTAGGACAACAATTTTCAGTTACAAGAGAGCGTATTCGTCAGATTGAAGCAAAGGCACTTCGTAAATTGAAACATCCTAGCCGTTCACGAAAATTGCGCAGTTTTCTCGATTCTTAAATAAAGGAATTCGTGTGCATTTTAATAACTTCCTCCTTCTTCTTAATGAAGGGGGGAGGTGTTTCATGTTGTACTTGGATACTTTCTTGAGAAAAACATAGGAAGAATTTGAACAATCTAGAAAGTTTGCGATGTTTAATGTTTTTCTTAGCTTTGGGGCTTTATACTTCTCTGTCTCAAAAGAATAGATATAGGGCAAAGGGTGGTTATGGAGTAGAGAGTAGGGGGCTTTCAAGAAATGAACGATAAAAACATTACCTTGTGTATAGCGCGGCTCGTTTTTAAGAAATGAGATCTATTAGGAATAAACTTATATTGCAACATACGGACTTTTTGATGAAAAATGTATATTCTTTGCGGAATTTTTCTATCATTTTAGGTGACGCATTTTATTCTTCGTTAAGTTTACAAAGAGATGTTTCAATAGGTTATGTTCATTTATATGCGCTATTTTTGAATATTCTCTTTTTATTCAGATAGCTTTTAAGAACATGGTTTAAAGTATACATTGAGTTGAATCTTTTTAAGAGACAGAAATAGATGAAATTATAGAAATTAAACGTTTCATTTTTTATAGATCGTCTTAATTAAAAAAGGTGTGTCTGAGTTTATGAGTGGAGAACTTCCCTTTTGGAAAGTAAAAAAATTAGAAGAGATTTCCATTTCTGAGTGGGAGAGCCTTTGTGATGGCTGTGGCCGTTGTTGTCTCCATAAAGTTGAGGACGATGATACGGGTGACCTTTATGCAACCAGTATTGCTTGTCGTCTTTTAGATGGGCAAACTTGCAGGTGTCGAGATTATGCTCATCGTAAATCAATTGTACCAGATTGTATATCGCTAGATATTACGATAGTTAAAACAGCGCGTTGGCTTCCAGAAAGTTGTGCTTATAGATTAATTTATGAGGGAAAAGATCTTCATTGGTGGCATCCATTGGTATCAGGGGATTGTCAGACGATACATACAGCGCATATTTCTGCACGCGGACAAATAGAGATTTACGAAGACGAATTATTATCTGAGGAAGATTATCTTTATCATATTACTGGTCTTCTACGTGAAGGCCAGTAATATGATTTTTTATACAACTTGTTTGTGACTTAATCGATCGCAAAGACTACAGTGACGCTCACGTTATAATTTAATTCACCACCTGCAAAATTTGTATTTGCGTAGCTTACATCTGCTGCTCTACTCATGAGCCGTGGTGTTGGGTGATAGTAATCATCCTTTTCATTGATTTCAATAATTTTTCCTAATTTTAAATCGGCTGCTTGCGCTATCGTTTGCGCTTTTTCAATGGCTTCAGTAATGGCTTTTTTACGTGCTTCTTGATAAAATGGCTTTGTATCTGCGTTGGTAAAAGTAATGCCGTTAACTGAATTAACACCTAGTGTCATCGCTTGATCAAAGATTTTACCAGCATTGGTAAGATCACGAATGCGCACGGTTAAAGAATTTGAAACATGATAGAGTTTTTCATTATTCTTTTTTTCGTGGTGTTTATCAGAGGTCGACTGATAAATGGATAAGCCTGATGTTTGCAAATCATTTTCTTGGATGCCATTGTTTTTAAAAGCGTTTATAATATCATTGATGGATTGATTATTGGAAGCTAATGCCTTTTGGGCAGTTTTGTCATAGGTAACAACGGCTAGATTAATAATGGCCATATCCGGTGCTGCTTGACTTTCTCCGATTGCTGTCACTGTAATCGTTGCATTTTTCATTTTATTTTCTTCAGCATAAGCACGTACAGTCAACGATGTGGCTAAGAGTGTAAATGCTAATATAACTGTTTTAACCAGAGAACCCTTCAGTGGTTGAATTTTCTTTTCTATCATATCTATACCTTTATATTTGTCAGTTAATTATTCTCTCATTTTTAAGAGTTTTTGTAAAGAAATTAGAGCACTGAAAAAAAAACCAATAGAAAAGAGAAAAAGATGGGTTATAATCTTTGTCAGCTCTTGTATCATAGGGCATTTTAGTTTAGAGAGAAACAACCTATGTGGGGCCTGTAGCTCAATTGGTTAGAGCCAGCGGCTCATAACCGCTTGGTTGGGGGTTCGAGTCCCTCCGGGCCCACCAATAGGGAAATGTCCAATAGAAAAATGGATCGCTTATATAAAAGTTTTGAGATTCTACCTTTTTTGTTTTTTATTTATTTTCCTGTTTGTTTTAGAAGCTTTTGGTCGTTGTTTGTTGCAGTTTTTTCTCTCAGTCGCTTTAATATGATGGTATGTTTTCTTAGTCTCATCAAAGGAGTTCTCTCATTTGCAACCTTTTAGCATTTGGATTAACTGATATGGGGCGCTATTTACTTTCTTAATTCATATACTGTTTTGTACTTTTTCTGTGTGGTGTTCTTCATAAAATAGAAGGCTAAAAGCTTCATTGGATAAGTTTATTTATACTTGTTCTGCAAATAAATAGACCTCAATAAAACCAATTTTAAAGATTGGACCTGTTCAGAACAAATGGCTCAAAAAACATTTAGTGTAAATTTGCTTTTTTCTTAAGTGATGCTAAGGTCTTTTAGACGTTCGAATAGCATCATCGTGATGAAAGGTTAGTGTATAAGAGAATGTGATCTATGGGCATTCATATGTATCATGGGGCAACGATGATAATAACATTTGTTGATATTTTTTTCCCAAGAAAGGAATTCTATTTGATATTTTGAGAAATATTGTTCATAGTAACGGTGGCGTGTTCTCTGAAAAGAATTTTATTAATTGTTCTTTGAAAAGTCAATTGAGTGATTATTTCTATCGCTTTGCATCATCCAGATTCTATTGTAATAAGCATTTTATTATTCTGTAAGAAATATTTTCTATGATATTGGAAAATTCATTAAAATGCCATTTTCTGTTTTTGTGTATTTTTTGCTTAATGTTTAAATTATAGAGTTTTCATGTGATCCGAATTATTATTGAAGAACAGACGTCTTTTTTGATTTTACTCTCATAAGGAATTGGCAATATTGCGGTAACCCTAGCACTTTTTTGTATTGCTAACATTTTTCTCGTATTGATCGTATAGAAAGTTTTATCTTTATTATGAGTTTTTCTCTTATGAAAAATTATTGGCAGGGAGGGTGTTTTTTTGGAAAAGTATACTTTTTCTTCAAAGTCATACTTTGAAAATATAATTCTTCATAATTTGCATAAGGGAATTTCTCTCTTGTTGTAAATCTGTATAAAATTTACGTACAAAGATTGTGCGTGGTGATTCGTTTTATTTTTTAATAGTATCATTTTTGCTTATGATAGAGACTTATATTAGTATTTACAAGGGGCGTTTAGAGGGGAGGTTACCTGTAAACGTGTTACAGAGTTTTAGGTAATGTGGCTCTGTTTATAAGAATTTATTCCTATAACATTGTTATATTCTTGCTTTGCAATATTGTTAAAAAAATATAGATGGTGCTATGTAGAATAAATTGTGATGTATTTTTTTCAAAAAGCTTTTTCGTGTTCTCTTATATAGAGTTCAGGAGTGTCTTCAGGGATATTTTCACATTAGTTTTTATTGGTCCGAATCGCAAGATCTGCGTAACATTATTCGCGTTTTTGATAGATTATACCAATTTTCATAAGAAGGTCTGGATCGTGTGATGCTTTCTGTTTCACCATGGTGCATGACTAATAGAACTTCATCTGATTTTGTAAAATAAGTTTGTACACAATTGCTTCCATACTGCCTATTGCAAATATTTTTTTCTAAGGTATGAGATATATTTTAAACGCTTTAGCGTTATATAGTGTGACTACATGGAGTATGACTATGAAGAATGATAAAAAATTTGAAACAACTTTATCTGATATTATTGTGAAATGGGAGTCTTTATCGACGTCTCAAAAGCAAGCGATATTGGATAAAGTAGAAAATTCTACAGATTCTACAGATTCTGCTCATTCAACAGAACATTTAAGGCTTCAATCTTCTTTTTATCTCCAGACGAAATCAAAGTTATGAGTTTTAAGTCTTCATCGGAGATGTTGAAACCAGTTATTACATATATGGCACTAGCATTTCCCAGTGTATTCAAAATAGCCATGAGTTTATCTACAGAAGGCCTCTTGCCTCCATTTATCATTTGTTGGACGTAATTTTGTCCACAGCCTGCAGCTCTGCTTATTTCAATCATTGTTCGTCCGTCACTTTTTATTAATTCAACTAAGCGTTGGAACCAATCTTTTTCAGTCTTTGTCATTTTTAGACCTTTACATATTTACGCTATAGCGTTAATATTGCGTTGCGAATCCAGAATATATGATACAAGGAGCGTGAAAATATCCATGTGTAGCTCTTCGCTAAGGAAGCATATAGAGTTGTTTTTAACTAATAACAAAATGTCCCCATACACTTTCAGATTCGAATCAATAAAAATGGTTGCTTAGTTCCACGGTTGTGAAAAAGTAAATGTGTATACCAGAAAGGGCGATACACACTCGTATGTTTATGAGATTTCACTATGATAGTATACGTAGCAGCATTATAAATCAAGATATACCCCAACATCAGAATTTGTAAAAAAAATTCTGCGTTGAGGTAGTGTGTGAATATAACGAAGCTTTAGAGCCTTAAGAGATAGGATAATGGCTGTAGAAAAAATGTAAATTGCATAGACAAAGAATACTGATTTCTTCTTTATTGTAATAAATTAGATCACTATCAGATGGTATATCGTATATATGCGTAAAAAAATGGGAAATATCAAAAAAGTGATCTTGGATATTTTATTAAACAGGAAGGTAATCTGATCCACAAAGGTGGTTGTTTGGTAGAATTGTACATTCGATCAATGCCCTTATGGCGATGAATGTGTTTTTATGATGCTGCGGTTTATAATGAAGTCTGTGTTTATAATGATATTGTTATTGATAACAATGCATTAACATATGGTTGTTTAGTTGTTCGTAAGAGTTCGCATGTTTATGAAAAATAAGAACTTTATCGTTATTTGAATATGAGTGGAGATGCATATGTTTATGCTAATGCGGTCTTTTTTGATCAAGTTTTGAATGCTCAATGTATTGAATTTTGTGGTGATACTCGTGATTTTAGAAAGGCTCGAGTTTATAATGATGCTTTAGTTTGTGGTGATGTAAAGATTTGTGGGAAGGAAAAATTTTACAGAAATGCTGTGCTTTGTGACACTGAAGATTTTTGTAATAATGAAAAACTTTCATATATAGCCGCATTCCTCATGGCGTAAAAAAGGAAGATAGGAACGATTTGGGCAAGGCTTGTATGATTGGATTGCGTCGTTAGTTTTATTTGACGTTCCTTATTTTTTGTATTTTGTGTCAATAAACGTGTCGCAAATAATTGGTGTGAGTGTAGATTTAGCCGCTTTCAGAGATTTGTTTGCGTCATTTATCAATGCTTTAATGGAGAAAATAAGAACGCCGAGAGTGACTGTTCACACTTGGAAAATGCAATTTATTGCATTCTTTTTTTGATTGAGGATGAAACAAATTGGTCAAGATGATCACTTGAGCGACAATTAAGGGAGATCCAAATGAGTGTAAACGAAATTTTATTGGGAGCAATGATTGTTGTTTTGTTGTGCAGTGGGGTTATATTTCGGTTTTCTTTATATTATCGCAGTCAAGTGAAAATTTTAAAAGAGGAATCTAGAAGAATAAAGCATGAGTTTTTAAGAGATTCTATGAAGATGACTGAAGAACGAGATAGGGCTATTAGAGAGCAAAGTATGGTGATTAAAAGACGTGACCAAGCAATTGAAAAACTGAAAAAACAAATTAAGCAATATGAAAAAAATGAAAAGAAATATAAAAAAATGCTTAAATCTGAAGATGATAAAGAGTGATTGTATTCATATTTTGCATTAAAGGGTTTGGAAATGTGTTAGGAAGATTGGAATGACGAGAGAGATAAACTTTAATGAAGCCAATTATGGTGCTGATGGAGAGATTGTATTGGAAGAGAATATTCAAGTTTACTCTGATTTTATGACAACATTTAAGTTTATAAGACAGAGCGTCGTTGATCATAAAATAAGAGTTTATGATGATAAACCAGTTTATAGGTAGGCTGGTTATTAAAAAGCGCGTCTATACAATCCAGCAATTTTATATTATTACTGGAAACAATTTTGCACGTTCTTTTTAGATGTAAGGTATAAATGCTACGATAGTTTCAGCTAATAGGTATAAAAAATTGCATGATAATAGAAAGAAAGAGATATTTGCTTTTTATGAAGATGAAATGGGTAAGTCAGTTATGATTATCAGATACAGAAGAGGAATATGAACGTAAAAGATATTAATATCTTGTAGAGTACATATATTTCTCATTGATGATTTATCTTCTCTTCATGTGCGTTTATTTTTTATGAAAAATACAAAACTTAAAAGATTTTCTTTTTGATAAAGGCTATAGAGATTTGAGTATGATTGAAAATAAACATATAATCTGTAAGAATATGACTGTTATTTGTGAGTGTCAGAAATAATACAGAACTTCCTCTCATTGAGGGGAAATCAATCACTTTTCATTTATCACAAAAGTGACTCCCATACCATTATACAAAATAGACGCTTGTTTTAATGGTAAAGAACGTTAGGACTGTAGTTCTCTAATAAGAGCCTTATGTGTAATTTCTTTTATTTGCTCAATATTGATTAGGATATCTTGTTTTGTTGGATAACCTTTACTAGAAAAAGCAATTTTTTGTGCATCTCCTGAGATTAAACGCCAGTACCATTGATTGTGAACTCCTTGAAACACCTCAAAATACATGCTTCCCACCTCATAAAATAGCTGATAATTTTCAGGATAAATATTTAACTAATCCGCTTGTAAACATTAATGTATGTCTCTCTAGGAAGTCGTCAATATATTCCCCTTAAATTTTCTGACCTTAAAAAATAATTTCTATGAGAGCTATTATTCTTTTAACAAGAAAAAATTTATTGTCAATAAGATATGAATGAGAATTTTATACTATAAAATTATTTTTTTTAATTTAAAGACACTATACTTTCATTTACAACGCAAATATTTTTCTGTCGTTACAGAAAAAAAGTTTATAAATTATATAAAATTTCACCAGCAAGGATAAAGTAAAAAATACTTTTTTCCATACTGGTAGAGTTTAATCATTTCTTGTTTTTTCTTTTTAAATAGACGTTTATTGATTAGCTATAACCTCTTTTTGGGATACGCTTCGAATGAGTAAATCAATGAATAAGCTAAGGGTATAAGAATTGGCCATTTTAGCTTTCATATCGATAAGAGAGGTTGTAGTTTTAGGGTTAAAACCATTTGATAAACCTTGTCTTGACAAATATTGCTGCAATTTTTCATAAGAACTGTCGATTTTTTCTTGATTTAGTTTTTCGTTACGATCACTATCGGCAAGAGTTTCTTCCAGCCCCTCGATTTTTTTAATAAAATAATTCCAGTCAAAATCACCTTTTGTATATTCGGTGTCAAACATTTTTCCTTGTCCAGTTAAAAGCCAATTAATATTGACACCATATAACGTGCGGTATGTTTGTAAGACACTAAGATTGGGTTCTCTCTCTCCACGCTCATAAAAAGCAATGGAATTTTTTGTCATGCTAAAACTTTTAGCTAAGGTTTCACGTGATGGATCGCCTAAAGCAAGACGTACATAACGTAAACGTTTTCCAAATATGGTTTTTGATTCAGTTTCAGGACGTGCCACGAATTATCTCCCTCGGTAAATCATCATGGTATAAATCATTAAATAATAAAAGCACACTATGTATTAATATTCTATGATATAATGTCAATATTATAGCTTTAATTTCTTGTTGTTTTTTTTATTTGTGTAGATAGAAAGCAATCTTGCACTTATTGTATTGACAATTGATATTCACTTCAAAACAAAATTCCTTGTTGCTACATTTGTCTCTTGCTTTTTTTGAGAGAATTTTCATGTAACTTTACCATATATATTCTATACACCTCTGCATTAATAGATGCAACTTTAAAGAGATGCAAACTTTGGATTGGTACTGGGTGTGCTTAGATGAAGTAGAAAATAAACTTTGAGGAATGATCATGGCCCTATTACGCTATTTTGGGTTTGCTTTTTTTTTCACGATTATTGGTGTCTTTTTAGGAGGGGTTATTGGTTGGTTTGAAACGGAAAGTATTACTGGTTTTCTTAAATATTTTTTTATTTGCTTTGTTTTAGGAGTTTTGGAAATTTCTTTATCTTTTGATAATTCTATTATCAATGCGCGTGTTCTTAGTAGAATGAGTCCATTGTGGCGTCGTCGTTTTCTTATGTGGGGCATTTTGATAGCTGTATTTGGGATGAGAATTGTTTTTCCATTATTGGTGGTTGTCGTTGCTGTTGGGATTAATCCAATTGCGGCAGTCAAATTAGCGATATGGGAACCACATCGATATGCTGAAGTTTTAACCGATGCGCATATGGGGATTGCTGCTTTTGGAGGAACTTTCCTTATGATGGTTGGCTTAAAATATTTTTTTGATTCTGAAAAAAAAGTGCATTGGCTTAATGTTATAGAGAGACCTGCTCAAAAGTTTGGGGCGCTTGTTGGAATTGATATTGCAATTGTTTTGATTTTGATCTTATTGGTTTCAGGTCAGATTGACGCAGAAAATAAAATAACTTTTTTATTGGCAGCACTTTATGGACTTTTGACCTTTATCGGTGTTGAAGTTGTCGGTCATCTTTTGGATACTCCTCAAAAGACTTTAACAACAGTAGCTCACGGGGGAGTAGGGGCGTTTCTTTATTTAGAAGTTCTTGATGCTAGTTTTTCTTTCGATGGCGTGGTTGGTGCTTTTGCTTTTTCACACAACCTTTTTATTATTGCGATAGGTCTTGGTATCGGAGCATTTTACGTTCGTTCTATGACAATTATGTTGGTTGAATCAGGAACGTTATTGCATTATCGTTATTTAGAGCATGGTGCTTTTTATGCAATTCTAGTTCTTGCAGTGATTATGTATCTGCAAACGATTATATCGGTTCCTGAAATTTTAACAGGACTTGTGGGAGTCTGTATTATTGGAATGGCATTATATTCTTCGATTCGTTTTAAGCATCGTCAATTGGATAAACATGTTGTATCTAAGTAATGGAGATCTCTTCCTTTTTCAAACTTTTGTTTATCGCATATCTTTGAATAGAAAGAGGTCTTTTATGCAAAATAAAATACTATTTTATTGCTTATTTGCGTTTTTTTAAGTTGATTTTATTGCATAATACTACCCATGAAGGGAATAATATACAATCTCTAGGATACTTTTTGACCTAAATATAAGACAGAAAGCTGATGCTATACTTTTTACCAGCTTTCAATATTATGACAAGCTTTTGCATTAATGGTTCATAAGAGGCCTTTTTGCTGTTTTTTTGAATGATTTCTATTCATACATTGGATTCTCTTTGTAACGTGTAAGAGAATGGTTTTGAAACAGGTTTGAAATGAGAGAATTTACGATATTCTGAACTCTTACTTAAATATGTGCAAAATAATTTATCCTTTATAAATCAGTGTATTATAATGGTAGATTAGAGAAGGATATTTTAAGAGACCATTAAAAGTTCTATACCGGCTTCGTTCATTGTTTTAAGCATAGTGTTTAGTGATCCGTTTACATCAATACCAGCACAGGCATTTAATGAAACACTGACTTTAAAACCGCATTGCATAGCGTGAAGAGCAGAAAATCCGACACAAAAATCAGTTGCTAAGCCACACATAATGAGCTTAGTAAAACCATGTTCTTTAAGATAAACTTGTAAACCTGTTGGTGTTTTTTGATCATTTTCAAGAAAAGCAGAATAGCTATCCATTTTTTGATTATAGCCTTTTCTAAGGATAAGTTGTGCCTTTTCCACTCTAAGAGATGGATGAAATTCTGCTCCTTGTGTTCCTCGTATGCAATGATCAGGCCAAAGTATTTGAGGACCGTAGTCAAGAATGATGGTATCATAGGGCTTTTTTTCAGGATAGCAGGAAGCAAAGCTGCAATGGTTTTTTGGGTGCCAATCTTGGGTTAAGATAACGTGGTCAAAATGATTTATGAGATTATTGACGGCGGGTAAAATAGCATCACCTTGTGGTACGGCAAGTGCTCCACCTAGTAAGAAGTCATTTTGAACATCAATGACGATTAAGGCTTTTTTTTCCATAAATATATTCCTATATGAGATGATCTTTTATCGTATTTTTAAAAAGCTATATTTCGTCTTGAAGTTTTGAAATGATTTGCTGAATATTGATATTATTTTTATAATTATCAAGCCAAAAGAGGGGGATGGATAAGTTTTTACAATTGGTTTTATAGTTTGTTACGAATTGTAACCACGTACCAATGGGAAGTGCACTGTAGTCATTTGTTGCTACGTGTTGATGCAAAGCTTTCATGATCATTGGGCTTGGAACGTCAGATCCCATAAGGCGGCGATCATTTTGTAAACGTAATTTAAGCCATATCAAGGCAAGGGGGGAAGACCATTGTTTCCCGTAGCAAAAAATCGATGAAAAAAGGGAAGGATTTTTTACTGCGTAATATAAAGCCCATAAAGCGAAAAAAGAAGGTGCATAGAGAATTGCTTTTCTTTTTGGTACCATATTACATTGATAAGTTGGTTTAATACGATAAAAATACAATGTTATATCTGGTATGGAAAAGAGAGGCAATGTTTGATAACAGGTTTCAGGTACAGCTAAAAAGATTTGCTTTTTGCTTTTTTTGGGGATGTTTTTTTGCATTCAGAACCATACTGGGGCTTGTGAGATTAGAAAAAATGTACCAATATAAAGCGAAAAGCTTTTGATACGATGTAAGTGCTATTTACTGTACAGTTTCAAAAAGCAAAAGCAGTTTTTTTCAAAATCCTAATCTTTAATATCGCACAATATAAAGAGAAATTTATGGCACGTCAATTTATCTATCATATGGCTGGGCTTAACAAGTCTTACGGCAATAAAAAAGTTCTAGAAAATATTCATTTGTCTTTTTATCCAGATGCGAAGATCGGTATTTTAGGGCCGAATGGTGCAGGGAAGTCAACTATTTTACGTATTATGGCTGGGCTAGATAAGGAATATACGGGAGAAGCATGGATTTCTGAAGGAGCACGCTGTGGATATCTACCACAAGAACCTTTGCTTGATGCGAGCAAAGATGTGCGTGGCAATGTGATGGAAGGTGTTGCAGATAAACAAGAAATTCTTGAGCGTTATAACGAATTGATGATGAATTATAGCGAGGAAACGGCTGATGAAAGTGCGCGGCTTCAGGACATTATTGATAGTCAGAATCTTTGGGATTTAGAAAGTCAAGTGGAAATGGCTATGGCTGCTCTTGGTTGTCCGCCAGCCGATGGGGATGTAACAAAACTCTCGGGTGGTGAGAAGCGGCGTGTTGCACTTTGTAAATTGCTTTTGTCAAAACCTGATTTATTACTTTTGGATGAACCGACAAACCATTTAGATGCTGAAACGACCGCTTGGCTTGAAAGGCATCTACGTGAATATCCTGGGGCCGTGCTTTTGATAACCCATGATCGTTATTTTCTCGACAATGTAACGGGTTGGATTTTAGAGTTAGATCGCGGTAGAGGTATTCCTTATAAGGGGAACTATTCTGCTTATTTGGGGGCTAAAGCCAAGCGTTTGGCTCAAGAAGGTCGTGAAGAGGTAGCGCGTCAACGTGCTTTATCACGTGAGCAAGAATGGATCGCTTCTAGTCCAAAAGGGCGACAAGCAAAGTCAAAAGCTCGGATTAAGGCTTATGATGAGTTGGTTCAAGCAGCACGTGAGCGCCGTCCTGGAGAGGCGCAAATCATTATTCCTATTGGAGAAAGATTAGGACAGGTTGTTATTGAAGTTGATAATCTTTCTAAAGCTTATGGTGAACGTGTATTGATTGATTCTCTTTCTTTTAAACTTCCTGCTGGTGGTATTGTCGGCGTTATTGGGGCCAATGGTATGGGAAAGTCAACCTTGTTTAAAATGTTGACGGGACAGGAACAGCCCGATTCAGGTCAGATAAGTATCGGTGAAACAGTTCACATGAGTTATGTGGATCAGAGTCGCGATTCCTTGGTGGGGAATAAAACTGTTTGGGAGGAAATTTCTGGTGGAAATGACATTATTCAATTAGGCAAATATGAGATGAATAGCCGCGCTTATTGCGGGGCTTTTAATTTCAAGGGAGCAGATCAGCAGCAGAAGGTGGCAAATTTATCAGGAGGGCAGCGCAATCGCGTACATTTGGCAAAACTTCTAAAAGAGGGGGGGAATGTGCTTCTTCTTGATGAACCGACAAATGATCTTGATACTGAAACATTGGGTGCATTGGAAGATGCATTGGAAAATTTCGCTGGTTGTGCAGTTATCATATCGCATGACCGTATGTTTCTTGATCGATTGGCAACACATATTTTAGCCTTTGAAGGTGATGGTCATGTAGAATGGTTTGAAGGTAATTTTGCTGAATATGAGGCTGATAAAGTTCGTCGTCTTGGGGCGGAATCTCTTAATCCTAAGCATGCAAATTATAAACCTCTTACACGCTAGAATTTTTTATCTTATCTCAACTTTGTTGGAATAATAGTGTATTTTATTGCGTTTGTTATTTCATAAATAAAGTGTGTGTGTACTCTGTGGAAGTTTTTATTCATTGAAAAGAGTAAGAGACACTTTATGAAATTATAGCCTAAATAGGGTTGTTCTAATCATGATATATAACCGGTTATTGCTTGTAAAATTGCAATGAAAAGGAGGAGATGAAGAGTATAGTACTACTTCTACAAATGCTCTGGTCATTGAGCATTACCATCTTTACTTAATAAAAATGCAAGCTGGCATCATCATGTTATTTATTTTTTCTCAATGGTATACAGTTTTTGTTTTGAGGTGGGCATAAAAGATATTTTTATCTATATGTCCCCTCCGTTTATGAGCTGTAAGAGAATGATTTGGATTGATTTATCATGAATATTATAACGAGAAGCAGATGGATAAGATCTGTTCGTTTTTACATTAGCCTATTTTTTCATAGTATGATAAAATAGAGAGCACAAAATAGATGAGAATATGCGTTGTATACTTGACTTTTTTTCCTATAAACAAATGTTTATAGGAATGTTGAGGGGATAATTATGAAAAAAAGTGCAAGTTTAGATGCAATGGTTGAGCTGCTGAAAGCGGTCGCAGAAGTAAGCCATTTACGTGTTCTTAGGCTCTTACATCATGAAGATTTAACAATCTCTGATTTTATTTTTATTCTTGATCAGTCGCAAGCATGTATATCACGATATTTACGTTTATTGTACGAAGCACGATTGATTGAGCGTTATCAGAAGGGGGATAGCCTTTATTTTAAGCTTTGTCATGATTTTTGGGGTAAAGACATTGTGATGGGTGTTCTTTCGGCTTTGCCAAAGAATGATGTGTTGTTAGCGCATGATTTAGAACGTTTGAAGGATGTTAAAAAGCAGCGTCAAAAAACGAGGAAGAAGTATTTCTTACAAAATGCGTTGCAACGGGATGTATTACGGTCATCTTATATGGCAGATCATGGTGTAGAAAACGCTTTACTTGAAATCATTGGCGATAAACCATTTCAGACGATGCTGAATATTGGAAGAGGTGAAGACTCTATCTTAAAATTGTTTTCTAATCTTTATACGCATGCGGTTCAAGTCGTGCTTGATAGCAATGTTTTTCACTTGTCTGTTGGAGATACAACTTTTGATTTAGTTATTCTTCATTGGGTTTTACATTTTTTTGAAAACCCTGAAATATTCCTTCATGAGATATCAAGTGTTTTGCGTCCTCATGGACGTTTATTGATTGTGGATTTTGGTTATCATGAAATTGAGTCTTCATATTCTGATCAAGCACATACGCGTTTTGGATTTTCGGCTTTACAAATAGAACAATGGCTTAAAAATACGAGACTTGTTCTAGAACAAACGGTTTGTCTTACTCCTATACAAAATGAAAACAGTGAGAAAGGTATGGTTACGCTTTGGCTTGCTCGTGATCCGCGTTTATTAGTTGACGATATCAAAGATAAACAAGTCAATTTTGCATAAATCGCGTTTGTTGACCTGCTTTATTCTCTGATTTTTCTTAAGGAATAGCGTAGAGATAAAACTTTATTCAATCATTGATAATCTATTGTTTTTTACATTTGTATTATGTTTTTATATGAGAGTATTGGTGTTTTACAGGGGCTTGGTGGCTGTGTACTGTGTAATGAAAGCATCTTCTATAGAGTTAAGCCTATGAGGATCGTTATTTAAGGTGTCTTGATATCATATTTGTTTTATTAGCCAATATATTGATTTTTTAGATTTCAATGAGAGGCTCGAATATAGGAATATTTTTTCATTTCAAATTTCCTGTTGCAGAATCCAAAAGAGTCTGTTTGTTTGTTACAAGAGAAGATATTTATCTAAATAATACCGTTTGTAAAAGGAAATACATATTTCTAAATATGAGAGCGGCGGCGATATGATGTAATAGCGCACAATATAATATAGTGATGGCTCATACCTTCATAAATGTCAAAAATGGTGGTACCCAATAGATCTTACGATGTTTCTTTAAACAGGTGCTTAGATAAGAAGTACCTTGGAATTTTTAGTGAGGGGTGCAAAAAGATGCTCTAAAAAGACGAAGGGGTAAAAGGGTAAGACAATGCATGATTTTCATTATTTAAAACACAGCGTTATGAGCGTGTTTGAAAGTCGTAAAGGCAAATGAAAGGGATGGTAAAGATGGCAATAGGTTTTTATCTTTGGGCTTTTATGTTTCGTTCAAAATAAATGATGGCTTTTTTAAGATTACTCAAACAGACGTAAATATTTTTACTCTAATTGGGCATATAAAAGCTGGGACTGTTTACATGGTTCTCATTTGCTCTAGTCTTTATCTCAAGCATATTGCCATGTTAGGAGCAGGTGTTGATTTACAAGTAATAGCAAACGTAAAAGCTTGGTAGATGACGCCATAAAATTACTCATAAATTAGTAATGGATTGGAGTGATATTCTGAATTTTAAAAATATTTTGTACAACAATGGTTATAATAGCGTATCTGACTTTACGTTTATTTCTTCTTACAAGCATTCATATATGGCGTTTGTCTATGTGTTTTTCATTATATTCATAAAAATAAGATTGACGATAATCTATGGATAGTCCGTGGCTGAAAGTAGAAAAGAAAAGCGTGATATTACACTAAAGTTTCGTATCTCTTTATTATGAGAAGTATGAAGGTTATTAAAAAGGTTATTAAATAAGTCCATTTTTCTTGCCAAAAGTGATTTTTTCTTTTTATGCTTACTGCTCATTTTATGATGCAGCCCGTTAGTATAGCGTAAAATTGATAGGGCATCATCGTTTTATGTTTTTTATCCATATGCTTTTTCTTGTTTGTGATGTGCCGTAGTATGGCTATTCATTGATTCAATAGACGAAGGTTTAAAATAAGGGAATCTCACGTTCTTGAGATCTCTCATGTAAGTTGTAAAATGATGAGTTATGATTGTAAATCAATGCATTATTTACGTTAGAAGAACAGACTATAACAATTTTTGAGCATAGAAACTACTGTGTGTATTATTTTACGGGATCATTTAAATGATAGAGATTAAGAGAAACGGTCTGCATTGATCTCGGTTTGTTATGTTAAAATGCGTTAGAGCCTGTTGGTTATTGTAAAATAGTTTATCGTTATTTGGAATGATTATAGGACGTGATTCGAAACAAATACCTTCAGAGTTCTCATTTTTTCATAAAATTAAGCTGTTTAAATTCTTCATTGATTGTTACATGAGAGATGCGACAATATTTTAATAATCATTTACAGAATTTTTTATGAAGATAGATAAGATTTTAAAAATCTACATTTTTATTTTTGTGGTGATTGCTGTTGGAAAAGTGATTCTACTTTTATATAGTTTGATTTTTATAGGGTGGATACGTAGAAATTACGGTTTTTTTTGATTATGATTATCAGAGTTATGAAAGAAACTATTTAAAAGTTATAATGATCGTAGATTCCAATTGATGCTTCTTGAAATAAAATTGCTTCAAATTGGGTCATTTTAAACTTTTTTTGCCTAAATTTAAACATTTTTAAACAATTTATAACTCTTTATATGTTTTTTTGCGTAGAAGATGATAAGAATTTCTTGTTGTTTAAAGAATTTTATTCCATAGCAAGAATATTGCATCGGCTATCTTAGTGGTTGATGTGAGAGGACGATCGGGGAACCTCCTCCCCCCCCCGCGTGGATCCCCTAGATTGTCTGGCCTGACTGAGGATTTCCTCAGTCAGGCTTTTTATAATTTTTTTGGGGGATGTTGTAGCGTGTTATTAGGGGGAAGTGTAAGATCTGTTATTGTTTCGCCTATACTACCTAAATACATAGAGGGGCAGTTTTTGTTGGGCGGATAGTGTTAGCGTATTCATTTTCAATAATTTGATTTTTCTTTATTGAGGCATCGTTGAATGCTATAAGGAGAATCATAAAAGGAATCTATGTTTGTGTTCTATGATCTTTAGGTAAGAGATAATGGAATCTTTTTCGCGTCGTATTGTTTTTATTTTATTTGTATTTTTTATTTTTGGCGCTGTCTTTTTTGCTTCTCAAAGTAGTGCTGTTTATCAGTTTTTTTCCGGTCGCTCTTCTTTTTCTTCTCAGAAGCTTGATGTAACAGAGGAGGAGTTGTTAGAGAGATTGTCTGTATCTTTTCCAGATATTATCAAGCATCTTTCTAAGATGAGTCCTCAACAGCAAGAGGTGTTTATTGCGCAGCTGCGTCGTGATGTAATTGCGCTTGCTTTTAAAAGTGGTCAGAGTCGTGAGCAGGCTCACAAATCTGGTGAAACTGTTGCTATGGCTCTTTCAAAAGCGATTTCTCGTCCTTCCATTGCTAATGCTTATTTTTAGCTATTTTTTTAATCGCGCTTTTGGGTTTTATTTTAAGGAGCAAGAGCTTTTCGTGAAGTCTTGAAAAGTGCGAGGAGATAATTAATTTGTAAGGTATTAACAAAATTTATCTCTCAAAAGGTAAGCAATTGGAGTATAAGGGTAATGTTGCAATCATTACAGGAGTGATAGAAAGTCTATCAAGGGTATTGGTCCAAGTTAATTGCATTATCAATCGCTACAATGACAAAAGCAGTATTGACTATGAAAAAACACGTTAACCGTGTTTTATATGCTGGTTATTTTTTTATTTGATATGAGAAAATAAAAATTTTTTAAAGGATTTAAGCTTTCTTTGTTCTACGGATTTTAGGATATTTATCCACTTGTATGATTTCTGAAAATGAGGTGCAAGGCTGATAAGATGGTAGTCTGTGACAAAGAAAAAAATATTTGAATGAAGATGAGGGTTTATTTTTATTTAAAAGGCTTTGGGGTATTGAGTTTCCTAACATTTTTCAAAAAAACAGACAAAAGTAATTGTTAAGCTTTGTTGTAGAGATAAAGACGGATATAGCTTTTTTAGCATATTGTTTTATAATGATAATTTGTCATTTTCATATTAAGTGAGAATCTTAAGAATTGCAAAATTCTCTCGTTTTAAATTTATTCATGGTGAAAAAATCAAAATCACTTTCTTGTGCACTACAAGTGAGAGGCTTGTGTGGATAAAAGCTCTTTCAAAAAAAGAAGTAAAAAGCTTCTTTGAGGCATCTTGAGAGCTAAAAGTCTGTTGCAATATTTTGAATTGGTAAAGAGTATGATGGTTTTAGTATATTTATGAATTTTTTATGCGCAATGATGGGAGCGGGGATTTGTTTTATGATTTGTTGGGGTTTTATCGGACATAAAGAGTGCTGTGGGTGTTTATTAACCAGAGAGAAGTGTTGATAACAGTTTATATTTTTTGTGAAACTTTTTTGATATTGAGGATCTTCGGTAAAAAGATGTTCTTGTCTCTCTTTAAGATGCTATTTTTTTAATATAAAAATTGAGTGATACAATAGTGATAGCAGAAATTTACAAATTATATCATTTTATTTAATACGATATAAGATTAATTATAGTCTCTTTATTTTTTTTACTTTATGATATAGATAAATCTATAATTTGTGCATAAAGAGATTTTCTTTTGTTGCAGAATTTTATCTTGAAATTTTCTTACTATTTCCTTTTTAAAGCCGTTCTTTTGCTTTCTTTTTTTGTACAATACGTTTGCAAATTATTTGCAGCTAGAATTTGAGAATGTTTGAGTAAAGAGAAAGAAAATGCAATTTTTGAAAATCTTGTTAAATACAGCGTGTGCTGTATTTTTTGTATTTGATGTAAGTTGGACTCATAGTGTCTTAAATGTTGCGGAATCAGGAGAATCCTCAGTGATTGTTGCTTCTAAGATTCCTGATCGTCCTTATGAGTTTCTTATTCAGAAACTTGCGAATAAATATAATGTTCCCGTTAATTTAGCACATGCTGTTGTAAAAGTTGAAAGTAATTATAAGGCAGGTATAAAGGGGGCTGCTGGCGAAATAGGTTTGATGCAAATTAAACCCTCTACGGCACGAGGGTTGGGCTTTAGTGGTTCTGTACAGGATTTGTATGATCCTGCGACCAATCTTGAATATGGTATGCGTTATTTGGCACGGGCCTATAAACTCAGTGGTGGAAGTACATGTGGTACAATCCTTAAATATAATGCAGGCCATGCTGCAAAAAAAATGAATTCTATTTCAGCGAAATATTGCGCAAAAGTAAAGACTTATCTGGCTTCATTAAAATAAAAACATCTGTTGAGAGAGGTTTGTCATAAAATATTTTAAGATGCTATTTTCACGGAGCAGAAAATGTTTTATAAATTAGTATGTCAGTCGGCTGGGCAGCCGCGCTTGTCTGATACTGAAATACGGCAGGTGAGGAAAGTCCGGGCTCCATGGAAAGACGGTGCCGGGTAACACCCGGCAGGGGTGACCCTAGGGAAAGTGCCACAGAAAGTAAACCGCCTATTTTTATAGGTAAGGGTGAAAGGGTGGAGTAAGAGCCCACCGCGCATTCAGTAATGAATGTGGCAAGGTAAACCCCACCGGGAGCAAGACCAAATAGAAATGACGTGCAAAATTTAATTTGCAGCCGATTTCCGGGCGAGTCATTCGGGTAGGTTGCACGAGGCGGATGGTAACATCCGTCCCAGATGAATGGTTGCCATGTAAAGTGTAAGCTTTACTCTACAGAACCCGGCTTATAGGCCGACTGATATTTCATGATGATACGCGATATTTTATAAGATCAATTATATATGGTCTTTTATGGAGTCTATGTGTTTGAAATGGACACTTGAGCAAAGAGTGTTTTAAAAAATTATAACATTTCTTTAAGTATAATGCGTTAGGATCTGTTTTGGGATAACTTTAGTTTTTTCGTTCATTGTGATTAATGTGAAAGTTGAAGGCCAGGTTATTCTAAGATCAGTTGCCATGAGAGAGCTGTTGATTTAAGACAGCCTAACTTCAAGACGGATTATTTTGATAAAGCAGGATCAAAGAGCTGAACGCCATATTCCAGTGTTGTTACAGCCAGTTTTGGCTGGGCTTATGCCATTGGTTGGAGCAAAAGTGATTGATGGCACCTTTGGTGCTGGTGGTTACACGCGCGCTTTGTTAAAGGCAGGGGCACAGGTGATTGCTCTTGATCGTGATCCTCATGCTATAAGTGCAGGACAATCGCTTGTTGAAGAATTTTTTCCACGCCTTCGTTTGGTCCATATGGCGTTTTCACAGCTCGATCGTGTCGTTGAAGAGAAGGTGGATGCAGTTATTTTGGATATTGGTGTCTCTTCAATGCAGCTTGATGAAGCAGAAAGAGGTTTTTCTTTTCAAAAAGATGGTCCATTGGATATGCGAATGGCTCAGACTGGTTTTACAGCCAGCGATGTTGTCAATCATTTAAAAGCAAGGGATTTGGCACGTATTTTTAAGATATTAGGGGAAGAGCGTTATGCGGGGCGAATTGCACGGATGATTGAAAAGCGTCGTGTTGTGCAGCCTTTTTTGCGTACAGGTGATTTGGCGGATGCTATCGAAACGTTGATAGGACGTAAACCGGGAGATCGTATTCATCCGGCAACACGTGTATTTCAGGCTCTTCGTATCTATGTTAATGATGAAATTGGTGAATTGGCATGTGGTTTATTTGCTGCTGAACGCGTTTTAAAAGCTGGAGGCCGTTTGGGGGTTGTCAGTTTTCATTCTCTTGAAGATCGTATGGTCAAAAGATTTTTTTCGGCTCGTTCTGGAGAATGTATGAGATCACGCTATCTGCCAGAAATAAAGGCTGCTCCAGCAACATTTTTTCCTTTGTTTAGAGGTGGGATCACGGCAACTAAAGAGGAGTTACAGAAAAATCCTCGTTCACGTTCTGCGAGGTTGCGTATTGGTGTACGGACTGAAGCAGAGGCTCTTGCAGCAGATATGAAATTATTTGGTTTAGCAGAGATTGCCAGTTTTGAAGGCAGCAAAAAATGACAGTTTTTCGTACATTTGATATGATTTTAGTGTTGATTATGATTTGTATGGCAGGACTTACTTATAAGGTAAAATATGATGTTCAAAAACGAATGAACGAAGTTCTTCATCTTGAGCATGAAATTGCTGCAGCAAAAAATACGGTAAGTTTGCTTCATGCTGAGTGGGCTGTGATGATAAGTCCTTCACGCATGCAAAAACTTGCGAAACGTTATCAGAAAGAACTTGGGTTAGAGGTTATACAGCCCCGTCAAATCGTGGAGTTTAAAGACATTCCGGTATGGGTACATGATCAAATTGAAGAAGTGATTAAACAAAATATCTTGGAAGATAATCAAAATATTTTGACAAATAATCGGGCTTCTCAGATCAATAGTGTTGTCCAAAAAGGCGCGCAGTAATGAAATCGACTTTTTTATTCTCACAGAAGAAAAAGCGCTTAAAGAATTCGTTGAATAATCATAATGTTTCTGTTCGTCGTCCCTATTCTAGTCGTCCACGTTTGCTTTTTTCGTTGTTCTGCTTTTTAATTTTATATGGCATCATGGGGGCTTGCCTTATTTCTTATGGGTTGGAAGGTGGACAGATTGAAGAAGCAAAAGGGCCAGGAGTTCTTCAATTGATGGCACGGCCTGATATCGTTGATCGTAATGGTCGTTTATTGGCAACAGATATTAAAACTTATTCACTTTTTGCTGAGCCACGACGTATTATTGATGTGGATGAAACAATTGAATTGCTCTCAACAGTTTTGCCTGATCTTAATTGGCAGGAAACCTATAAGCGCTTAAAAAGAAAATCTAGTTTTTCTTGGATAAAGCGGGGGTTAACACCAATGCAGAAGACGCAAATTATGGCTCTTGGTATACCAGGAATTGGTTTTCGGACTGAAATTCGTCGCTTTTATCCTGATGGACCTGTAACTTCCCATATTCTCGGTATGGTGAATGTTGATAATCAGGGCATTGCAGGTATGGAAAAATATATTGATGATGCGGGGTTGAGTGCTTTGCGTGCCGCTGGTCTTGCCATGGAAGAATCATTAAAACAAGTTCAGCTTTCGATTGATGTGCGTGTTCAGGCAATTGTTCATGATGAACTTATTCAGGCTATGAAGCGTTATAAGGCAATTGCTGCAGGAGCTGTTATTTTAAATATACATACGGGGGAAGTTTTGGCTTTGGCATCACTACCAGATTTTGATCCTGGAAATCCTATCGAAGCTTTAAAAAGTGATCGTCTCAATCGGATGACGGCAGGAGCTTTTGAAATGGGATCAATTATTAAAAGTTTTACGACAGCCATGGCACTTGATTCCAATATTTTTTATTTAAACAGTATTATTGATGCTTCAAAGCCAATAAAAACAAGTAGTGGGTATACTATTCATGATTTTCATGGAAAAAATCGACCCTTAACGTTATGGGAGGTTTTTATTTATTCTTCTAATATTGGTTCTGCTAAAGAGGCATTGGCGATAGGGATTGATAAACATCGTGGTTTTTTGCAAAAACTTGGATTACTGGATCGTCTCACAACAGAGTTGCCTGAAGTTGCCCACCCTATTGTACCACATCATTGGAAGGATATCCATTCTATGACGATTTCTTTTGGGCATGGTATGGCAACAACACCCTTGCAAACAGCTGTCGGGGCTGCTGCTTTAATGAATGGTGGTTGGTTAATTGCTCCGACATTTTTAAAACGGACAAAAGAACAAACTCTGCACCATGCAAAACGGGTTTTGCAGGCTAAAACAAGTCAAAATATGCGTTACCTTTATCAATTAAATAGTGATATTGGTTCTGGACGTAATGCAAAAGTAGAAGGCTATCGTGTAGGTGGTAAGACAGGAACAGCTGAAAAAGTTGAAAATGGAAAATATTCTAAAACAAAAAATTTCAATAGTTTTCTTGCTGCTTTTCCTATTGAAGATCCTGCTTATGTTGTTTTAACAATTATTGATGAACCAAAGCCTGCAGAGGGACAGCGTTCAGCAACAGCGGGAATGAATGCTGGACCAATGCTTGCTAATATTATTCGTCGCACAGCTAGTTTTCTTGGTGTAAAACCCGATTTTAAAAAAGAATATGAGCTTCTTTTAAGTAAAAAGAGCAATTCAAGTTTCGTTAAACAACAGTAAAATAAATACAAAGGTGCATCGTTATGTTGTTTGGAACAGTTTTTACAGAATGTGTTGAAGATGAAAGTCTTTCTTCAATAGAAATAACAGGAATAAGTGTGGATTCTCGGCAAGTTTTGCCGGGCTATGTTTTTGTCGCTGTTCAAGGGAAAAAAAGTGATGGAAGACACTATATAGATGATGCGATAAAGCGTGGCGCACGAGCAATCGTTACAGACTGTCATGCTGTTCTTGAGGATTTATCTGTTCCCATTTTACGTGTTTCTAATGTTCGTCATAGTTTAGCGTTGGCAGCTGCACGTTTTTACGGTTCTCAGCCTGAAACGGTCGTTGCTGTGACTGGTACAAGTGGTAAAACATCTGTTGTCTCTTTTCTTCGGCAAATTTGGACTTATGCTGGATTTTGTGCTGCGAGTATAGGAACGGTTGGTGTTGTTTCTCCTAAACGGAATGTTTATGGTTCTCTCACAACACCTGATCCGGTCGTCTTGCACCGTCTTCTTTATGAAATTTCTCATGAAGGTGTGACTCATGCAGCTCTTGAAGCTTCTTCGCATGGGCTTGATCAAGAACGACTTGATGGAGTCCGTTTAACGGCTGGTGCCTTTACTAATTTAGGGCGAGATCACATGGATTATCACACGGGGGTAGAGGATTATTTGCGGGCTAAAATGAGGTTGTTTGATACACTTTTGCCTGTATCTGCTCCTGCTTTGATTTTTGCTGATGATGTTTATTCACAAAAGGTTATTGATGTTGTTACACAAGCACGCCGCCGTGTCTTGACAATTGGTCGTAAGGGGCAATTTATCACGATTAATCGTGTTGAACATCAACGCTCAAAACAGTGTATTGAGTGTCGTGTGGAAAATAATATTTATACATTTGATTTGCCTTTGGCTGGAGATTTTCAGGTAGCCAATGCGCTTATGGCAGCGGGGTTAGCAATTGCAACTGGTGTTTCACCTCGTAAGGTTTTTTCTGCGCTTGAAACTTTGCAGGGGGCACCTGGGCGGTTGGAATTTGTGGGAAAGACAGAAAATAATGCGCCTGTTTATATTGATTATGCCCATAAACCAGAAGCTTTGGAGCAGGTTTTGCTTTCTGTTCGTCCCTTTACGCAAGGGCGTTTGATCGTTGTTTTTGGTTGTGGAGGAGATCGTGATCAAGGAAAAAGACCTTTGATGGGAAAAATTGCGGCGGATAAAGCGGATATTGTTATTGTAACGGATGATAATCCTCGCACAGAAATGCCAGAAAAAATACGCAAGGATATTTTACAGGCGGTGCCAACAGCAATAGAGATAGCAGATCGTGGAGAGGCTATTTCTTACGCGGTGGAGCTTTTGAAAGTTGGTGATACATTAATCATTGCTGGAAAAGGTCATGAGGATGGCCAAATTATAGGGCAGACAACTTATCCTTTTTCAGATCGTCTGAAAGCGATAGAAGCTTTAGAGGACCGAAAGAAATGACAACTTTATGGGATAAGCAAGCACTTGTTGCTGCAGTTAATGGTGTTGTAATGGGAAGCCTGCCAGAAACTTTTTCTGGGGTTTCCATTGATAGCCGTACTCTTGCGGAAGGGGATGTTTTTTTCTGCATTAAAGGGCATCATCTTGATGGTCATGATTTTGCTGCGCAAGCTTATGAACGAGGTGCAGGCGTTCTTATCGTTGCGGAACACCGTTTGAGGGATATGAAAAAGATATCGGCTCCACTTATTGTTGTTCCTGATGTTTTGCAAGCCTTAGAAAAACTTGCACAAGCTGCACGCAAACGTTCAAGAGCTAAGATTATCGCGATAACAGGATCGGTGGGAAAAACAACGACAAAAGAGGCTTTGAAACAAGCACTTGCAACGGTTGGGAATGTTCATGCGAATCTCGCTTCTTTAAACAATTGCTGGGGGGTTCCACTCACTTTAGCGCGGATGCCTATGGAGAGTGATTATGGTATCTTTGAAATTGGCATGAATCATAGAGATGAGATTCGCCCTCTGGTCAAACTTGTTTGTCCGCATGTTGCTCTCATTACGCATATTTGTGCAGGACATATGGGTTTTTTCAAAAATCTTGAAGAAATAGCAAAGGCAAAAGCTGAAATTTTTGAAGGATTAGATGAAAAAGGAATTGCCATTTTAAATGCGGATAGTGATTTTTTTTCTTATCTCGTTCAAAAAGCAAAGAAATGCGGTGTAAAGAAGATCTTAAGCTTTGGTGAGACTAAAGATGCTGATTATCAAGCGCGAGATATACGTCTTCTAACTGATAGTACTTCTATGATTGTGCGTATTGGGGGGCGGGATAGGAAGGTTCAAATTGGTGCTCCAGGACGCCATATTGTGCAAAATAGTTTAGGGGTTATTGCTGCTTGTGATGCTATGGGAGTTGAGTTAGAGCCTGTTCTTCTTTCTTTTCGCTATTTTTCTTCTCAAAAGGGGCGAGGTGTTCGTTATCGACTGTCTTTATCAAATGGGGGTGAATTTTATCTCATTGATGAAAGCTATAATGCAAATCCTGCTTCTATGCGTGCTGCGCTTGAGCTTCTTGCTACAGGACCAGTCGGGGAAGAGGGGCGGCGAATTGCTATTTTAGGAGATATGCTAGAGTTAGGCGAGTATAGTGAAAAGCTTCATCGTGATTTAATAAAGCTAATACGTCTTTCCGGTGCTAATCCGGTTTTTCTATTTGGTGAGGCGATGAAATCTTTAGTCAGTGATTTGTCTGCTGGTGTTAAGGTTCATTATGCTGAAAATATTGAGAAAATTTTATCTCTCCTTTTAGCAGAAATTTCTTCTGGGGATCTGCTTATGGTTAAATCATCCAATAGCCTTTGTTCATCAAATATTGTGACTGCATTGCTTGACCGCTATAAAGCGGTTTCTTCATAGTTTTAAGAGGTTTTTTGTACCATGATGCTGTTTTTTTCTTCGTTTAGTGATTGGCTTCCAGGTGTGAATGTATTTCGTTATATTACTTTTCGCACGATAGCGGCTATGCTTAATTCGGGGCTCATCGTCTTTTTGTTTGGACCTAGCATCATTGCTTCTCTTAAATTGCGGCAGGGTAAGGGGCAACCGATTCGTGCGGATGGTCCTCAAACACATTTTAAAAAGGCTGGAACACCTACAATGGGTGGATTGATGATTTTAACCGGTATTGTGGTATCGGCATTTTTGTGGTGTAATTTATCGAATATTTATTTTTGGGTATCGCTATTGGTTATGCTTTCTTTTGGGGCAATTGGATTTTATGACGATTATCTTAAGGTCACAAAACAAACAGACAAAGGATTTTCTGGGAAAGCACGGTTAAGTTTGGAGTTTTGTGTTGCCGCAATTGCTGCTTTTGTCATCCTACAAATTGGCTCATCTGGATTCGCTTTGCCTTTTTTGAAAGATTATCTTATCAATTTGGGCTGGTTTTTTATTCCTTTTTCTGCTTTTGTTATTGTCGCGACGGGTAATGCAGTTAATTTGACGGATGGACTTGATGGCCTTGCTATTGTTCCTGTGATGGTTGCAGCCTTATCTTTTGCTCTGATTGCTTATCTTTCTGGTAATATGAATTTTGCTGATTATCTCCAAATCCATTATGTATCGGGAGCAGGTGAATTGGCTGTTTTATTGGGAGCTGTTGTTGGGGCAGGGCTTGGTTTTTTATGGTTTAATGCACCACCTGCAGCTATTTTTATGGGAGATACTGGTTCGTTGGCTCTTGGAGGATTATTAGGGACTGTTGCAGTCGCTACGAAGCACGAAATTGTTTTGGCTCTTATTGGTGGGCTTTTTGTTGTGGAAGCTTTTTCAGTCGTTATTCAGGTTGGTTATTTCAAATTAACAAGAAAACGAGTGTTTCTTATGGCACCGATACATCATCATTTTGAGAAAAAAGGCTGGACTGAAAGCCAAGTCGTGATACGCTTTTGGATTATTTCAATTGTTCTCGCTCTCATAGGTCTTTCAACACTTAAATTGCGGTGAGAATGTGATTTCTGTTACGTGTTATAAAGGTCAAAAAGTTGCTCTGTTTGGGTTGGGACAGTCTGGACTAGCAACAGCACAAGCATTGATGCGTGGCGGTGCAGAAGTGGTGGCGTGGGATGATAGTCCTTCAAGCGTGCAGATGGCTTTTCGGCACAATATTCCAACGCGAGATCTCCGTTATGAAGATTGGTCAGAATTTGTTGCATTGATTGTAGCTCCTGGAGTTCCTTTAAATTATCCTCAACCCCATTGGGTTGTTGAAAAAGCACGAAAAAAAAATATAGAAATTATCGGTGATATTGAATTATTTGTTCGTGCGCGCCAGCATTTTTTACAGCATTATGGTTTTTGTGACCAAGATGTTCCTTTCATTGCGATTACGGGGACGAATGGAAAGTCAACCACAACGGCTTTACTTGCGCATTTGTTGGAAAAAATGGGTTATGATGTGCAGGTGGGGGGGAATATCGGAAAGGCAATATTGATGCTTAAGCCATTTGTTAAAAAACGTATCTATGTGATTGAATGTTCATCATTTCAAATTGATCTTACTCCCTCTCTTCAGCCGACCATTGGACTTTTATTGAATTTAACACCTGATCATATTGATCGACATGGGAGTTTTGCCTGTTATGTGCAAACCAAAAGGCATCTGATTGCTCAGGCTTCTCAGGCTTTCATTTCAGTTGATGATGCAGCTTGTCGGGTTTTATATCAACAGTTACTTCATGATGGGAAGCAAATTGAGGCAGTTTCCAAGGATCATTTTGTTGAAAATGGTTTTTATGCAGATGGGACCAAGCTCTTTTCTGTTCGTCAAGGACAGCGCCATATGCTTGCAGATCTTGCTCCTATGGCGGTGTTACGTGGGAGTCATAATGCGCAAAATGCCCTTATGGCATTAGCAACATTGCAGGCTTTAAAAATAACTGATCCTTCTGTGAACAAGCATTTAGCAAGTTATAAAGGGTTGGATCATCGTATGCAGCAGGTGCGTAAAATGGGGGCGGTTTTGTTTATCAATGACAGCAAGGCTACTAATGCAGATGCAACAGCTCCTGCGCTTTCCACCTTTAATGATATTTTTTGGATTGTTGGGGGACAGGCAAAAAAGGGAGGGATAGAGTCTCTTAGAGAATTTTTTCCTAAAATTCGTAAAGCCTATTTGATTGGGAGCGCGGCAGAAGAATTTGCTCGCACTATTGGATCTGCTTTTCCCTTTTCTATGAGTTTAACTTTGAAAAATGCGGTGCGTGAAGCAGCTGTTGACGCAATGGGTTGTAAGGAAAAAGAGGTGACGGTTCTTTTGTCACCTGCTTGTGCAAGTTATGACCAATTTAAAAATTATGAAATGCGAGGCGAAGCATTTGTCTCTTTTGTGATGCAGTTACAATAAAAAAGCATCAGTTATAAAAAAATATTTTTGCGTTAAGACTCCAGAATCTTTTTTTGTGTAATTTAGTTTTTAAAGTGTTTGTTAAACAGGCTGGGGAACCATATCACTTTGAGATAATTTATAAAATGGATAAGGTGGATATCATGGTGACGCGTGCAGATAGAGATCCAATTGCTAATTGGTGGTGGACGATTGATCGCTCTATCTTTGCAGCTTGTTTAATTTTAATGGGAATTGGCATTATGCTGTCTTTTGCTGCCAGCCCTATTATTGCAAAAAAAATCGGAATTGCTGATAGTTTTTATTTTGTTCGGTGGCATATCATTTTTAGCATTTCAGCATTTTTTACGATGGTTACCATTTCCTTTTTTTCGCTTTCTAATCTTCGTCGTTTATGTGCTCTTTTGCTCATTGTAACGCTTGCTCTTATGGTTGCAACCTTATTTTGGGGTCCAGAATTAAAGGGAGCACGGAGGTGGATTCTACTATTTGGTTTTTCTGTACAGGCTTCAGAGTTTATGAAGCCAGCTTTTGTGGTTATGTCCGCTTGGCTTTTTTCAGAACAGATACGCAGGAGGGGAATTCTGGGTTATACGTTAGCGATTCTACTTTATGCCATTTGTTGTGTGCTTCTGGTTTTGCAGCCTGATATTGGACAAACAGTTTTAATAAGTGCAACATGGGGGGGGCTATTTTTTATTGCTGGTGTACCTCTTACCATTATTTTTCTCTTTCTCATTTTAGGCGTTGTAGGAATTATTTTAGCTTATCTTTTTCTGCATCATGTGCGCGAGCGTATTAATGGTTTTTTGACAGGTGAAGGGGATACGTTTCAAGTGGATGTAGGACGTGAGGCTATTTTGAATGGTGGTTGGTTTGGGCAAGGACCTGGGGAGGGAACAGTAAAACGTATCATTCCTGATAGCCATACAGATTTTGTATTTTCCGTTGCTGCTGAAGAATATGGTATTATTCTTTGTTTATTAATTATGATGCTTTTTGGCTTTATCGTTATGCGTTCATTGTATATAGCCATGAATACACGTGATTCCTTTATACGTCTTGGTATTACTGGCATAGCAATGATGATTGGCTTTCAATCAGCGATTAATATGGCCGTTAATCTTCACTTAATTCCTCCAAAAGGCATGACATTGCCTTTTATTTCTTATGGTGGTTCTTCGATGGTGGCGATTGCGTTTTCAATGGGAATTTTGCTCAGTTTAACACGTCGTTGGCCAGAAGCGCGCCTTTCAGCTTTTTCTTCCTCTTCTGTCTTGGATACCCCTTATGAATGATAAAAAAGTTATTGTTTTGGTGGCTGGTGGTACAGGTGGACATCTTTTTCCTGCTGAAGCCCTTTCTGTTGAATTAAGGCAGCGTGGATATGATGTTCATTTAATAACAGATGAAAGAGCACGACCTTTTGTTCGGTGCTTTGATGAAGGGCATATTCATATCGTTTCATCGGCAACATTTACACGACGCCATCCTTTTGCTCTGATAAAGACGTTTTGGTCTTTGCTAAGGGGGATGGGGCAATCGTTGGCGTTGTTTTATAAATTACGTCCTGTTCTTGTTGGAGGATTTGGGGGGTATCCGAGCTTTCCTCCTCTTTTTATTGCGGCCTTAACGAGGCGTGTAACATTTATTCATGAACAAAATGCTGTTATGGGGCGTGCCAATCGGGTGTTGGCAATTTTTGTGCGTGCAATCGCTGGTGGTTTGTTGTCGCCAAAAGGCGCTTATGATCATAAAATACTTTTGACGGGGAATCCTGTCCGTGAGGCTGTGTTGAAGGCGGCCAAAATTCCTTATCATTCTTCAGAGGGAGAAAAGCCATTTAATTTTTTGATTTTTGGAGGTAGCCAAGGGGCTTCTGCTTTTTCACATATTGTTCCAGAAGCTATTGCTTTATTTGATGATAAGAACCGTAAACGTTTACGAATTGTACAGCAAGTCCGCGGTGAAGCAGGAAGGTTGATCAAAATCTATCGTGATATGGGCGTACAAGCAGAAGTTGCTCCTTTCTTTGATGATATGGCTGAACGTATGGCACATGCTCATTTTATTTTGTCGCGCGCTGGGGCTTCGTCCGTTTGTGAGATAGCGGTGATTGGTAGACCTGCTTTGCTTGTTCCCTATCCCCATGCTCTAGATCATGATCAGGCTGCCAATGCAGCTCTGCTTGCTCGTGTAGGTGGTGCGCAAATTGTATCAGAAAAAGATTTAAATGCACAAAAGCTTTTTTCTCTTTTAATGCACGCTTGTTGTGCGCCCCATTTATTGGAAAAACAAGCGCTTGCTGCAAAAAAAGTTGGACAACCTCATGCAACCCGTTGCCTTGCTGATATGGCTGAGTCCTTAATTGCAGGGCGATTGTTGTCAGATATAAAAGAGGAGCTTTTTAATGAAAATGCCACTTGATATAGGCGTTATCCATTTTATCGGAATCGGGGGGATCGGTATGAGTGGAATTGCGGAGGTTTTTTATAATCTTGGCTATAAAGTTCAAGGGTCAGATCAAGTTGAAAGTGCAAATGTTGGACGTTTGCGGAAAAAAGGAATTAACGTTCATATAGGTCATTGTGCTGAAAACTTAGGGAATGCAGAGGTTGTTGTTTTTTCTACTGCCGTTAAAAAAACAAATCCTGAGTATATTGCTGCAAAGGAAAGACATTTGCCGCTTGTCAGACGTGCAGAAATGCTGGCGGAGCTGATGCGGTTTCGGCGTGCAATTGCGGTGGGTGGTACACATGGTAAAACAACAACCACATCAATGGTCGCAGCCCTTCTTGATGCTGGTCATTTTGATCCAGTGGTGATTAATGGCGGTATTATTAATGCTTATGGTACGAATTCTCGTACAGGAGATGGCGATTGGATGATTGTTGAAGCTGATGAAAGTGATGGTACATTTTTAAAGCTGCCTGCTGATATTGCTGTTATTACTAATATTGACGCTGAGCATTTGGATCATTATGGAAGTTTTGATGCTGTGCGTGAGGCTTTTCGGCAATTCGTAGAAAATGTTCCTTTTTATGGTTTTGCTGTTTTGTGTCTTGATCATCCAGAGGTTCAGTCATTGGCGGGCCGTATTGATGATCGTTGGGTGATCACTTATGGTGCAAATCCACAAGCGGATGTTCGTTTTCTTAATCTTTCGATGGATGGTCAAAAAACGCATTTTGATGTTCTTGTTCGCTCACGCAAAACAGGAAGAAAGATTGAGTTGAAAAATTTGCTTTTGCCCATGGTAGGGCAGCATAATGTTGCTAATGCAACGGCGGCGATTGCTATTGCGCATGAACTAGGCATTTCAAATGAAGCTATAAAAAGGGGCTTAGCAGAATTTGGCGGAGTAAAACGGCGTTTTACGCGAACAGGAAATTGGCGTGGCATTGAAATATTTGATGATTATGGACATCATCCTGTTGAAATAAAGGCTGTTTTGCGTGCAGCACGTGAGAGTGCAAAAGGGCGTGTTATTGCGATTGCACAACCCCATCGGTATTCACGTTTGTATCATTTATTTGATGATTTTTCTGCTTGTTTTAATGATGCAGATACAGTGTTGATTACGCCCGTTTATGCGGCTGGTGAAGAGCCTATTGTAGGATTTGGTTCTCAAGAATTGGTAGAGCATATTAAAATGGCGGGTCATCGTGATGTGCGCTTGATACATAGTCTGGAAGATGTCGTGTCTCTTGTCTCAAAATTTGCTCAGGCAGAGGATTATGTTGTTTTTCTTGGTGCTGGCAATATCACACAATGGGCTTGTGCGTTGCCTCATCAATTAGCGGTATTGGATGGTCATGGTAAATTTTCAGCACATTGATGGTGAGGCGCTATTGGCGCAATTGCAACCACTGTTGGGTGGCGTGAGAGGAAAGCTTACACCTAATGTTGAGATGCGTAAGGTAACGTGGTTTCGCACGGGCGGGTTGGCAGAGCTTTTTTATCAGCCTGTTGATGAAGAAGATTTGGCTCTCTTTCTTCAAAATTTGCCTGAATTTGTTCCTGTGACAATTGTCGGTATTGGTTCTAATCTTCTGGTGCGTGATGGGGGGGTTCCTGGTGTTGTGATTCGTCTTTCGCCAAAAAAATTTGGGCAAGTGAAGCAAGTTTCTCCAAAAGGCTTTTTAGTTGGTGCTGGTACGGCGGATAAACATTTAGCTGCTGCCGCTTTAGAAGCTGAGATTGCAGGTTTTCATTTTTATCATGGTATTCCTGGAGGTCTTGGAGGAGCTCTCAAAATGAACGCGGGTGCGAATGGTGTTGAAACTGCAGCGCGTGTTGTCGAGGTCTATGCGCTGGATCGTAAAGGGCAACGTCATATCTTGAGTGTGAAAGATATGCATTATTCCTATCGTCATTGTGATATTCCTAAAGATTTTATTTTTACGGCTGCTTTATTAGAAGGAAGACTCGGCAATAAAGATGATATTCGTGCTGCTATGGATGAAGTTGCCCTCCACAGAGAAACAGTGCAACCTATTCGCGAAAAAACAGGGGGGTCAACTTTCAAAAATCCTGAGAATACATCCGCGTGGCGCGTGATTGATGAAGCAGGGTGTCGTGGTTTACAGATTGGTGGCGCTCAAATGAGTGAAATGCACTGTAATTTTATGATTAATACAGGGCAAGCAACAGGATATGATCTTGAAGCATTGGGAGAAACAGTGCGTGCGCGTGTTTTTGCAAATTCAGCCCACCTTTTACAATGGGAAATAGAGCGTATTGGTCAATTTGAGCGTGGTCGAAGTGTTTCTCCTTTTGATCCATTTCATTGATTTATTGTTCACTAAAAAAGTGAAAATAAAAAATTGAGTCATTTCAAAGAGATAATAAAAAAATTCTATTAAGAATCAATAAATTAACAAAGAATCTCTTGCATCAGGCTTTTGAGTCTGATTCATTATGCAAAATGCTAGGTTATTGATTCGCAAGGATAAACTTTGTTTTTCCTGTATGTGGTGCTGATGTATTCTATATAGACTACATATAGTATGCGAAAGAGGGTGATTTATTATGAAAGATAAACATATAGCTGTGTTAATGGGAGGTTTTTCTTCTGAACGGTCTATAAGTTTATCTTCGGGGGCGGCGTGTGCTGATGTTCTAGAGGTGCAGGGGTATCGCGTGAGCCGCGTGGATGTTGACGCTCATATTGCTTCTGTTCTTGAACAGTTGCAGCCCGATATTGCCTTCAATGCATTGCATGGTCCATTTGGTGAAGATGGCCGGATCCAGGGGATTCTTGAATATTTAAAAATTCCTTATACCCATTCTGGTGTGATGGCATCCGCTTTGGCAATGGATAAGGGACGTGCAAAAATTATCGTTGAAAATTTTGGGGTTTGTGTTGCTCCTTCTCGTATCATGAGCCGCTTTGCTTTGGGACAAACGCATCCCATGGAGCCTCCTTATGTAATTAAACCTGTGTGTGAAGGATCAAGTTTTGGTGTTGTCATTGTCCAGGAAAATGAAGCAGCACCGCCGCATAGTATTGGGGGAGCTGAGTGGGGGTATGCTGATGAGGTGATGATTGAAAAATATATTCCTGGTCGTGAATTGACTTGTGCTGTTTTGGGGAATGAAGTGCTGGATGTGTGTGAAATTCTTCCCGATAAACACTTTCCATTCTACGATTATGGCTCGAAATATAAAACGGGTGGTTCTCTTCACATTTGTCCTGCACAACTTTCACTAAATATTTACCAAAGTGTGCAAAGAATGTCTTTAGCAGCCCATCAGGCGATAGGGTGTCGAGGTGTTAGCCGTTCTGATTTTCGTTTTGATGAGAAAACGGGAGAATTGGTTTGGCTTGAAATTAATACGCAACCCGGTATGACATCGACGTCTCTTCTTCCTGATATTGCAAAAGCGAGCGGCCGTACTTACGGCGATATTGTTCAATGGATGGTGGAGGACGCATCATGTATGCGTTGAATGTTAATAAAACAAATGTTCCGATGGAGGTGCTTTCAGTGCCGGCTTTGCCACGTCTTTATCGTCGTTTTCTCCGGTTTATGTTTGAGTTTGTTTTTGTCAATATTCATATTCCACGCCATTTCGGCTCTTTTGCTGTTGTATGGTTTTTCTTTGTTACGGCTTTTTATGGACTTTCATCAAGTGGTCAGATGGCTGTGATCGTAAATACGATCATATTGGATAGTAGTTTTGTGGTCACTCATGTCGATATAAGCGGTAATAAGCGTTTGGCAAAGCAGGATATTTTTAAAATTTTAAAACTTGATGTTGCGCCTTCTATATTCACTTTTGATGTTGAAAGAGCACGTTCTCTTTTGGAAAAACAGGCTTGGGTGCAATCGGCTAATGTTCAGAAAATTTATCCCAATAGAATGCGCATTTCCATTGTGGAGCGTGAACCCTATGCCATTTGGCAACATGATGGCATAATGGATATTGTTGATAATACAGGTCGTGTCATTGTGCCTTTTAAAGGGGAAATTGTTCGGGATTTACCTCTTGTGGTTGGGCAGGGTGCACAAAATGCTGCTAAAGTGTTTATTCAAGCGCTGTCAGTTTATCCGGAAGTATATGATCGTATTCGTGCTTTTGTGCGGGTAGGTGATCGACGTTGGGATCTTGTTTTGAATAATGGAATGCGCGTTATGTTGCCTGAAAATGGTGCTCTTGAAAGGCTTTCTTCTCTTTTTTCGTCCGGTACAATGCAAGATCTTTTATCTCGCGATATTCTCAGTGTTGATTTACGTCTTGCTGATCGAATTACTGTTTCTTTATCAGATGAAACGTTGGAGCGTTATCATACTACTGTAGCAGAAGAAAAACGTATTTTAAAAGCGCGAAAGGCAGGAAGCCTATGATGCTGCTCAGATCACATCATTTGAAGGGGCGTAAAACACGTTTTTTAACGGTACTTGATGTCGGTTCAAGTAAGATTGTTTGTCTTATTGCTTGTTTGCGTCCTTTGAAGCATGCGCACTATTTACATGGTCGTACACATTCTACGGAAATTCTAGGCTTTGGAGTGCAGCGTTCACGTGGTATTAAATCTGGTGTTGTCATGGATATGTTTGCAGCAGAACAATCCATAAGATTGGCTGTTGATGCGGCAGAAAAAATGGCGGGTTTGGTGGTGGATTCAGTGATTGTGAATTTTTCCTCAAGTCGATTACAAAGTGCTTTGATTAATGGAAAGGTCCATTTGAATGGTCGTGAAGTCACCAAGCGTGATATGCGTATGGCCTTTTCAGATGTTTCGCGTAAAGCCTTTGATGCTGAACGTCATGTTATGCACTCAGTTCCAGTTTCTTATGTATTGGATGGAGATAAAGGAATTTTTGATCCTATTGGCATGGCAGGGGAAACATTTGGTGTCGACGTGCATGTGGTAACAGCAGAAACAGCCTCTTTGCGTAATTTAGAAACTTGTATTAATCGTGCACATTTGAGTGTTGAAGCAATGGTTGCTACTCCCTTTGCAAGTGGTCTTGCTGTCTTGATGAATGATGAGGCGCGTTTAGGGGCTGCATGTATTGATTTTGGTGGTGGAACAACAACATTTTCAGTGTTTTTTGAGGGGAAATTTATTCATGCGGATGCTCTTGCTGTTGGGGGGCATCATGTGACTCTTGATGTTGCGCGCGGATTTTCTATGTCTTTAACAGAGGCGGAACGTTTAAAAGTTGTTTATGGTTCAGCACTTTTAACAAGTGCTGATGAGCGGCAAATGATTAATGTAGCAGAAATTGGGAGTGAACAGCGTGAAACTCAATATCCTCGCGCGGTTCTTGGGCGTATCATTCGTGCGCGTGTTGAAGAAATTTTAGAAATGGTCCGTGATTGTTTAAATCGTTCTGGTTTTGGTCACATCATTGGTAAACGTGTTATTTTGACTGGGGGAGCAAGCCAGTTAACAGGATTGCCAGAAATGGCACGTACTATATTAGGAAGAAATGTTCGTATCGGGCGGCCTTTAGGTATTTCGAGGCTTCCTTCTCTTGCAAAAGGGGCGGCGTTTACATCTGCTGTTGGGTTGTTAATTTATCCGCAATTGGTGGGGTTTGAAGAAAAAACAATGCAGGCGGCAGGAAATCATTTATCGATGGGCACGCGTGGATATTTTCAGCGTGTTGGTCAGTGGTTGCGTGAGAGTTTTTAGTTAAGTGTCTAGTTGGATAAATTTCATCGCTTTGGCTTGCGGTGTCTTATGAGAAGGAAAAGAAAATGACGATTAATCTGCATCGGCCAGATATCGCGGAATTGAAGCCACGCATTACCGTTTTTGGTGTTGGAGGTGGTGGCGGGAATGCCGTGAATAATATGATAAATGCTGGTCTTCAGGGAGTTGACTTTGTTGTTGCAAATACGGATGCACAGGCTTTGGCTATGTCAAAGGCTGAACGTGTTATCCAACTTGGGGCAGCTGTGACAGAAGGTTTGGGTGCTGGGGCTTTGCCGGAAGTTGGACAAGCGGCGGCGGAGGAATGTATTGATGAAATTATTGATCATCTTGCAGACTCTCATATGGTTTTCATTACTGCTGGTATGGGGGGAGGAACTGGAACAGGAGCTGCTCCCGTTGTTGCTCGCGCAGCGCGTGAAAAAGGTATTTTGACTGTTGGTGTTGTGACAAAGCCGTTTCAGTTTGAAGGCGCACGTCGTATGAAAACGGCAGAGGCTGGTATTGAAGAATTACAAAAGTCTGTCGATACATTGATTGTTATTCCCAATCAAAATCTTTTCCGTATTGCAAATGATAAGACAACGTTTGCTGATGCTTTTGCTATGGCTGACCAAGTGCTTTATTCTGGTGTTGCTTCCATTACGGATTTGATGATTAAAGAGGGTTTGATTAACCTTGATTTTGCTGATGTTCGTTCTGTTATGCACGAAATGGGTCGAGCCATGATGGGAACGGGTGAGGCATCTGGTGATGGGCGTGCTTTGGCTGCGGCTGAAGCTGCTATTGCAAACCCATTGTTGGATGATACCTCTATGCGTGGGGCGCGTGGTTTATTGATTTCTATTACGGGTGGTCGTGATATGACTCTCTTTGAGGTTGATGAAGCTGCTAATCGTATTCGTGAAGAAGTAGATGCTGATGCGAATGTGATCTTTGGCGCTATTGATGATGAGTCATTGGAAGGTGTTATTCGTGTTTCTGTGGTTGCCACCGGTATTGATCGTGAAGTTAGTGATGTGGTTCAGTCCTCTCATCCTCAGATTCAAAGGACTGCTTCTTCAATACGCAAGAGCGATCCTGGAACGTCACACAGTTCTTTTCATGTTCAATCTTCGCCTCTGCGTTCTGAGTCAATGGTAGAAGTAATCGAATCACTTGAAATAGAGAAGGGTAAATCAACCGGAGAACAGTTCCGTCCTAAAAGTCAAATTTTTGCACATCCTGCAGACTCAATGACGACACGAAGTGCGACGAATGCTGTTGCGTATGGTTCAAATGCTGTTCAGGAACAGAGATCAAATGTGCCTCGTATGCAAGTAAGCCGTGGTTCTCAACAGGCGATGACGGCTCCTGTGAGTATGGAGGCAACAGCGCATGTTCTTGATGAGATGACAGGGCTTGTGAAGCAAAAAGAAAAGCCAGTGCAACCAAAACAAATGCAAGCGCGCGCTCCAATGCGTATGCCTGAGTTAAAGGATTTTCCACCTGTTGCTCATGGACAAAGTCAAAGAACATTTGTGACTGATCAAGGTCCTCGTAATCTTTGGCAGCGTTTGAAACAGAGCTTGACACATCGTGAAGAAGCTGAGCCAGAAGCGAGGCTGGAGCCTGCTGTTAGATCGTCTCAGCAGAAAGAGTCTCATGTTTACAATAAAAATTCTCAGGCGCTTTCTCAAGATGCTTCTGTTTATGTTCCACGTCGTTCTGGTGAGCTGCATCCTCAGGTACCACAAGATCAGCGTACTTTTATAAGTGAAGAAGATCAGTTGGAAATACCAGCATTTTTACGTCGTCAGGCAAATTAATTGATGAAAAATGAGGTAAAGTAAGAAATTTTATTATTTCTTTAATGATCAGACAAAAATTATACAGTAAAATATATTACTGTTTTTTGGATAAAATACTTTGTTAAAAAAAACCGCTTATAATAAGCGGTTTTTTTATTATTTACTATGAATATTTTTTATAGTTTTATAAATTTTGTTAAAAGATGTACAAGCAATTTAATAAAATGATATGATGAATTTAGTACCAAAATATCAGTCTACTCTTAAAAAAGCAGTAACATTTAAGGGGATTGGCGTTCACAGTGGCTGTTTGTCTGTGGTAAAGATTTGTCCAGCGGATGTTGGGTGTGGTATTGTTTTTAAGCGTTGTGGATTAGACGGAACAGAGAAAATATTTCAAGCCCATGCATCGCAAACAGGAGAAACTGAATTATCAACAGTACTTGGAGATGAAGATGTAAGAGTTGAAACAATTGAACATTTGATGGCGGCAATTGCTGCTTATAATTTGGATAATCTTGTTATTGAAGTGTCACATAATGAGATTCCTATTTTGGATGGTTCAGCGTGGCTATATTGCCAAGCTTTTGAAGATGTTGGTATTGTACAGCAAAATGCGTTGCGTTCTTATTTCATTATAAAAAAGCCGGTGCGGGTTGAAGGAGCTCATGGTGTTGCAGAGCTTTTGCCATTCGATGGACGTCGTTTTGATATAACGATCTCTTTTCCTTCTTCTGCTATTGGTAAGCAACATTTCAGTTTTGATCTTACCACACGAGGGTTTAGGGATGATTTGTCACGTGCGCGCACTTTTGGTTTTATCAAAGACGTGGAGGAATTAAGGCTTTCTGGAAAGGCGAGAGGTGCTTCTTTGGAAAATTCTCTTGTTATCGACCTTAATGATAAAATTTTAAATCCCGATGGTCCTTATTGGGAGAATGAATGTGTTCGGCACAAGATGCTTGATGCGATTGGTGATACTGCTTTGCTTGGGGCACCTTTTATTGGATTATTTCGTTCTTATTGTAGTGGGCATAGAATTAATGCGCAATTGGTGAAGGCTGTTTTGGCAGACGAATCATATTATGAAAAAAGCTTTTTAGAGAAAGAGTAAAAAAATTGACAAGATTTTTTTATCGTTTATTTGATTTTTAAGGGGATGATTGACCTAAACTGCTAAATTGGTTATGTGGATTTTAAAGTGATATGGTATAAAACCTTTGATAAATTGTTTTTGCTACAAGGTGATATTCTGTGGAGGCCGGAAAAACTATGAAAAAATCTCATGTGTGCATTGGAAATATGACATATAGAAAATCTAACATTGTACGCAAGATATTGGGGGTGGTGCTTTTGGGAAGCACCTGTATGTTAGCGGGATGCCTCTTTAAAGAGAAAAATACCCTTGATCCATCTGCTTATGTTTTGAAAATAGAGCCACCAGATGTTTTATATAATCAGGCGCTTGCTAGCCTTGAAAGTGGGCGGCTTGGGGACGCATCGAAGAAGTTTTTGAAGATTGAAAAACAGTACGCTTATACAGACTGGGGACGTAAATCTTTGGTCATGGGTGCTTTTACTAATTATCGACTCGGAAAGTATGATGATTCAATTAGTATGGCTCAACGCTATATTACTCTTTATCCAGGGTCGACTGACTCGGCTTATGCATACTATATTATTGGTCTTTCTTCTTTCCGTCGGATTCCTGATGTTACGCGTGATCAACGTGACACGAAACGTGCTATTGCTGCTATGCAGCTTCTTATAGAGCGTTATCCTAATTCTGAGTATGTCAAGGATGCTAAGGATAAAATCCGTTTTGGTCGCGAACAACTGGCTGGTAAAGAAATGCAGATTGGCCGTTATTATGAAGAGGGACGGCGCTATCTTGCGGCAAGTAGACGGTTTCGTACCGTGGTTGAGGAGTATTCTGATACAAATCAAATTGAAGAAGCACTTTTCCGCTTGACTGAAGTTAATCTTGCTCTCGGCTTAACGGCGGAAGCACAGACGGCAGCAGCTATTTTAGGACGTAATTATCCCAAAAGTGAGTGGTATAAATTTTCTTATAATCTCTTGCAGAAGAATAAAATATCGCCACGTGAGCATAAATCTTCTTGGATCTCAAATGCTTTAGGTGGTGACAAGAAGAGGATACGTTGATTCTCTATGTTGGTACAGCTTTCGATTCATAATATTGTTTTGATCGAAACGCTCGATATTCATTTTACAGCGGGGTTGACGGTTTTAACTGGAGAAACGGGTGCGGGGAAGTCTATTCTCCTTGATGCTTTATCACTTGCTCTAGGGGGGCGGGGTGATGCTTCGCTTGTGCGTCATGGGGCTGACCGCGGGCAGGTCACAGCTGTTTTTGATGTGTCTGTTTCACATCCTGCACGTCAACTTATTCGTGAGAATGGTCTTGATGATGAGGGTGATATTATTTTACGACGTGTGCAATCAAGTGATGGACGTAGCCGTGTTTTTATCAATGATCAGGTGTCTAGTGTTGCATTGATGCGGAGTGTTGGCCGTTTGCTGGTTGAAATCCATGGACAACATGATGATCGTGCGCTTGTTGATGTTGCTACACATCGCCAATTATTAGATGCCTTTGGTGGTCTTGAAGATGAAGTGGAAAATTTGCGTCAGTGTTATCACTCATGGCGTGAATTTGAGGAGCGTTTGCAACGGCAGCGTCTTAAAGTAGAGAGTGCTGTACGGGAGGTTGATTATCTTCGTGCGTGTGTAGAAGAGCTTGAAAAGCTTGATTTTAAAGTTGGTGAAGAGGAAGCTCTTTCTCTTCGTCGTGCTGATATGCTTAAATTAGAAAAAATAGCAACAGATATTAAAGAAGCGGATGATCTTTTAACGGGTCAAAAATCACCAATCCCAGTGCTTTCTAATTTGGTGAGGCGTTTGGAGCGGAAAATTCCTGAGGCGCAAGAACTTATTGCACCTGTGGTGAAATCTATTGATGAGGCATTGCATGCACTTGCAACAGCACAAGAAGGTATTGAGACGGCAATACGAGCATTAGATTTTGAACCTGATGAATTGGAACGGATAGAAGAGCGTCTTTTTTCTCTTCGGGGTTTTGCTCGTAAATATCAAGTTTCTGCGGATGAATTGATTCAGTTACGCGATAAAATGGACGCAGAACTCGCTGATTTTGAAGAGGCTCAGACTATATTGACACGTTTTGAAGATGAGGCAGAGCAGGCAAAGAAAAATTATGATACATTGGCGCAAGCCTTAACAATAAAGCGTCGGGAGACAGCAAAGCATTTATCTGAAAGTGTTATGGCTGAGTTGCCGGCATTGAAGTTAGAGAGGGCTGAATTTATTGTTGAAATGCAAAGTGATGTGGAAAAGCGGAGTGCAGAGGGATGTGATCGTATTGAATATTGGGTGCGGACAAATCCTGGAACACGTGCTGGGCCGATGCTTAGTGTGGCTTCTGGCGGTGAATTATCTCGTTTTTTGCTGGCATTAAAAGTTGTTTTATCTGATCGAGGATCAGCACCGACGCTGATTTTTGATGAAATTGATACAGGTGTTGGGGGGGCTGTTGCAGCGGCTATTGGGCAACGGTTGCAACGCTTATCAGAACATGTCCAAGTTTTCGCTATTACGCATGCTCCACAGGTTGCATCGAAAGCGCATGGTCATTTTCTTATTTCAAAAATTGAGAGTCATGATAAAGGACGCTTTGTTACTGCGATTCATAAAATGAAAGAGCATGAGCGTGCAGAAGAAATTGCCCGTATGTTGGCTGGAGAACAGATTACTGAAGAAGCGCGTGCAGCGGCTCAAAAGCTTCTCGCATAAAGGTAATTAGTCAGCGATAAAAATACTAGAAAGCTTATATTTATTGAGATTCACTTGATGAGGAGGCGTGGGAGGCCCTTGTGGCAGCGCTTGTAATTTGGAATAGATTTTATGAACAAAGATGCATATAAAAATCTCACAGCTGTTGAAGCAGAACGTGAATTAGAGTGGTTGGCAAAAGAGATTGCACGTCATGATGTGCTTTATAATCGTGATGATCAGCCTGAAATTTCTGATGCAGAATATGATGCTTTACGTCGTCGTAATGCAGAAATTGAAGCTCTTTTTCCAGAGCTTATACGTATTGATTCTCCTTCACATAAAATTGGAGCAGCAATTTCTGAAAAATTTGAAAAATCTGTTCATGTACAGCCTATGCTTTCACTTGATAATGCGTTTAGCTCTGAAGATGTTACTGAATTTGTTGAGCGTATTCGTCGTTTTTTACGGCTTCCAGAAACACAAGTGTTGGAAATAACAGCGGAGCCAAAAATTGATGGTTTATCTTTGTCTTTGCGCTACGAAAAGGGGCAGCTTGTGCGTGCGGCAACGCGTGGGGATGGAACTGTCGGTGAAAATGTGACGGCAAATGCCCGAACAATTGCTGATATTCCACAAGTTTTGCAAGGTGATTTTCCTGATATCATTGAGGTGCGTGGTGAAGTTTATATGGGGCGGGAGGATTTCCAAGCACTGAATATCAACCAACAAGAGAAGGGCAAGTTAACCTTTGCCAATCCTCGAAATGCGGCGGCTGGTTCTCTCCGTCAGCTTGATTCACGGATAACCGCTAGCAGAAAACTTCAATTTTTTGCTTATGCTTGTGGTGAGGTGAGTGAAATATTGGCAGAAAGTCAAATGGAGATGATGAAAAAGCTAAAAGAGTATGGCTTTGTTATCAATCCATTAACAAAAGTCTTTAAGACAGTAGAAGACATTATTTGCTATTATCACGATATCGAAGAATGCCGTCATTCTTTAAGCTATGATATTGATGGCATTGTTTATAAGGTTAATGATTTGATGCTCCAAAAGCGCTTGGGGTTTGTTTCTCGTTCGCCGCGTTGGGCTATCGCCCATAAATTTCCAGCAGAAAAAGCGATAGCGCTTTTGGAGAATATTGACATTCAAGTTGGGCGCACGGGAGCTTTGACACCTGTTGCACGTCTTACGCCTATTACTGTTGGTGGAGTGGTGGTGACCAATGCTAGTTTGCATAATGAGGATTATATTAAGGGAATTGGTCATAAAGGAGAGCCCATTCGTGAAGGGCGTGATATCCGTGTAGGCGATACCGTGATTGTACAACGCGCTGGTGATGTGATCCCTCAAATTGTTGATATTGTCGCTGCAAAGCGTCCAAAAAATGCTTCTACTTTTGTGTTTCCTCATCTGTGTCCCGTGTGTGGGAGTCATGCTGTTCGTGAAGTGGGAGAAGCCGTGCGTCGCTGTACAGGGGGGCTTATTTGTCCTGCACAAGCAATTGAACGTATTCGTCATTTTGTTTCACGCAATGCTTTTGATATTGAGGGCTTGGGTAAAAAACAGGTAGAGTTCTTTTTCCATGTTCAAGATGAGGCGCTTTGTATTCATACACCAGCCGATATTTTTACTTTACAACGGCGCCAAGAAAAATCTTTGATACGTTTGGAAAATATGGAAGGTTTTGGTACTGTTTCAGTGCGGAAATTGTATGATGCCATTAATGCGCGCCGAGAAATTCCGTTGAGTCGTTTTTTGTTTGCATTGGGGATTCGTCATGTTGGCGAAGTGAATGCACGCCGCCTTGCACGCGCTTATAAAAATTATACAGCTTTTGAGACTGCGGCTATGGAAGCACTTATGCCATGTGATAAGGAAAATGAAGAAGGAAATGAGGCTTGGATAGAGCTTACCAATATCGAAGGAATTGGACCACAGGTAGGGAGCGCAATTGTTGATTTTTATCAAGAAGCGCATAACCGTGAGATTTTATCTGTTTTGCTTGAAGAAGTAATACCTCTTGATGAGGAGCCTATCATAGCAGATTCTTCACCAATAGCAGAGAAGATCATTGTTTTTACAGGAACTTTGGCGCATATGTCACGCGATGAAGCAAAAGCATTGGCAGAGCGATTAGGGGCTAAAACATCTGGTTCACTTTCTAAAAAAACAGATCTTCTTGTTGCAGGACCTGGAGCGGGCTCCAAGTTGGCTAAAGCTGAGGAATTAGGTGTTGAGGTTATCGATGAAGAGGCTTGGCTACAGCTGATTGAGAAACATAATGTTTAGAGGGATTTTTCCAGAAGATCGTATGCTGTTTGTATGATTATCTCTCTTACATTTTTGGGGGGATGAAATCAAAAAGGGGGATAATAGGGGCTGTTTTTTGCAAAAACAGAGCGCCATATATTTTGATATTTATTAAGTTATTAAAAATGATTAACGTTGAACTTAAATATTAAACTTAAACTATTATGATGAAGAATATACAAGGTTATTATTAGTAAAAGATATAAATTATTACTGTGAAGAAAGGTAAAATTTTTGAACAAATATGTATAATTTAATCCAAAATGCCGTAATAAACCAATTATAATGACGTAATAGAAATATAACGCGGAAGATTACAAAATATAATAAAACATTCCGCTATAAATGAATAAGGGATATAACTGCGAGTTGTTTATTATGTTGAATTTATAAAAGATTACTGGTATCTATGCTTATCAGGCATTATTAGATGGTACACTTGTCCAATTTCATTACAAAATTTCGGATATTCGCTAATGCGTCTAGCAGCATAATTTTTTTCTGACTTCCTTCATCTCTCTCAAATTTCTCAGCATAGGAAATTTCGTTTATTAGAGCTAGTATTTGGACTGAGAATATTTCAGAATTAAATACCATTCGTGCATATCTAAACATTGGATCTGTCGAGTTCATGACCAAATTTTTTGCCCAAATGAAATCGCTTTTTTTCCAATTATATTGAGAACGTAACTTATGTATGTAGGTAGGTAGGGATAATGCTGAAAATTTTTTATTATACTCTCTCTGTAATAAGTCCACAAGGCATGCACACCAAACAACTTTCGCATGGATAAGATTTGTATTTTCAGGAATTAGCACTATCATACCAGGGGTTAGAACATGATATACACCATAACTCTTATTATCCAGATATTTTTTCGCAATTTCTAGACGCTCTTCATATATATTATCAGGATATTGTGTCTTTACGTACTCTTCGTATAATTTATCGTACTTATTTGGAGTAATGACTTGATTTTCAGAAAATACAGCAATAGGAACTCGCTTAAATTTAGTAATTTCCTTCAATACAGAAGGCCCAATATAGTATCCAAAAATAATATTATGGAACAAAATAAAACTATATGCATTAGGATAATCACTTTATTTCTAAAATACTGGATAAGGATATAGCTTATTAAGATCTGTGCTTAAGATTTTGTTAACTAACAAGCTATAAGATACACGCTTTATTGTGTCTTTTTCAAAGTATTTGTGAAATTTTGTAGAGAGCTTGAATCTCCTTTATTTATGTGACTGTTTTTGTGTTATGTAGTTTTTCATATACTCTGTTATTGTTGTTAATTTTTTAGCTGAATGACATGTTCAGGTAAAAACATATACCTCCATATATGTTGTTTTCATACTGTACAGTTGGAAACTATTTATATTGTGGATAACGTTTTTCAACAATAAGTAATAGTCTAGAAAATAATATTGTACTGTTAACTATGCAAATAAATAAAAAACCTTAACGCTGATGTTATCATCATACTCTTTCTTTTAAATTCTAAATACTTAACTTTTATTTCATAGCAGATTCTATTTTATTTTAGCAATATGTATTATAAGGAATTACAGCTGTTGAAAATAACTCAAGAATTTAAAAATATAAATTATCATTATGAAGCAAACAAAAAGGTAAAATTTATTCGAATAAATATGCAGAATTTTTGAATCCAAACAGCGTAATAAGCTGGTTATAATAGGTGTTTTAGAAATACGATGCGGAGGATTACAAAATATAACGAAAGTTTCCATATAAAAGAAATAGGGATATAATAATGCCTAGATGGAGATCGCCAAGATAAGTATTACCACGTATAGGTGTATCTCATCTTGCTTCACCGAGGTTAGCGTTTACCGTACCAGCAAAAAACTTGAAGTATCTTGTAGAAATATTTTTTGTATTTCCTGATGCAGATACATATTTTTCCCTTAAAAAGAGAAGATCCTGTGTTTTGTAGAAAGAGTAAAAGTTATACGTTGCTTCATTTAAAGGGGCATTGTTGCTTCTTTTGCCCATTTTTTATCTTCTTCGTTCAAGTAAGGTGCATTCATCTGATAAACGCGCGCATGGTAATCATTAAGCCATTGCCGTTCTTCTTGTGTCAAAAGCTCTGGAAGGATTAACCGTCGATCAATGGGGCAAAGTGTGAGTGTTTCGAACGAGAGCATTTCTATATCTCCACCATCAATTTTTTGTGCTGGCTTCACAATCATCAAATTTTCAAGACGGATACCAAAAGCGCCTTCGCGGTAATAGCCTGGCTCGTTTGAAAGAATCATACCGGAGATGAGTTCTTGGCACCCTTTGCGAGAAATATTTTGCGGTCCTTCATGGACAGAAAGATAAGATCCAACACCATGACCGGTGCCATGAGCATAATCAAAACCAGCTTTCCACAATGCAATGCGTGCAAGAGAATCAAGGTCTTGTCCTCGTGTGCCTTTTGGAAATCTGATAGTTGAAAGAGCAATCATGCCTTTGAGAACAAGCGTAAAACAGTGTTTTTCTTCTTCTCCAATATTCCCAATTGCTACGGTGCGTGTGACATCAGTCGTACCATCACGATATTGTCCACCTGAATCAACGAGGTAAAGTTCACCGGCTTTGAGTTGTTTATTTGTTTGCGTTGTTACACGATAATGAATAATGGCACCATTTTCTCCTGCTGCTGAAATTGTATCAAAAGAAAGATCTTTAAGTTTTTCTCCCATTTCTTTTGCTGTATTTATGCGAAATTTTTCTAATTTTTGAGCAGCGGAAATTTCACTTATTGACCCTGGTATTTGTTTATCTAACCAAGAAAAAAAACGGGTTAGGGCAACACCATCGCGTAGATGCGCTTTGCGTGTGCCATTGAGTTCTGTGTCATTTTTAATGGCACGTGGTAGAGCAGCAGGATCAGTAAGTGTGATAAAAGAGCTATTTTTTTCTTCAATAACAGTTCGTAATTTTTCGCATGTTAGCTGTGGATCTAAGGCAAACACTGTCCCTTTTTGAACATACTCTTTGATCTTGGGAATAAGCTGTTCTGGTTCATATAATTTTGCATAACGTTCTAGATATTGTTTCTGTTCTACACCAAGTTTTTTGCTGTCAATGAATAAAGCTGGTGTTTCGTTAAGTGGAATGAGAGCAAAACAAAGGGAAAAAGGCGTGTTGGAAACATCATTGCCCCGTATGTTGAATGTCCATGCAATGGAAGAGGGGTCTGTAAAAATAAAAGCATTTGCATGAGTTTGCTGTATATCTTTGTAAATCAAAGCGAGTTTTTCATTTGTATCGCACCCAGCATATTTGAGAGGGTGAATTGATAAGGCAGATTGTGGTAATTTTGGTTGATTATGCCAGAGCAGATCAATGGGATTATGTTGAACTTCTACAAGTTTTCCACCTGCTTTCATTTCTAATGCATTTCTCAATGCATCGGTGGCAGCAATCGTGTGGAGCCATGGATCAAAGCCAATAGAAAGTTTTTGACCATTTTTTTCAAGCCATTGTGAGGGAGGACAAGTTATGAGATCTTCATAATTAAAAATATCAGGATCAGTTTGTTGGCGAACTTGGAGCTTATATCGCCCATCTGTAAATATGATGGCTTTGTTTTTTAAAATCAGTGCAATCCCAGCTGAGCCAGTAAAGCCGGTTAACCAGCTAAGACGTTGAGCATGAGGGGGGACATATTCTCCTTGATGCTCATCGCACCGCGGAACAAGAAAACCATCGAGTCCAAGGTGATTGAGTTTTTTACGAAGGCAAGAAATGCGTTCTGCTGCATAAGCAGGATTTGTTGTCGCCTCAAAAGATTGATACATAACGACGTCCTTTTCTTTTCTTTTATTTTATTTCAGGTGTATCGTAACCCATCCTTGCCGGTGGTATGTTTCGATATGCTTCAGTCCTTGTTTTATATAAGTCTCCAAAACATGGGCATGTTGTTCTTCAAGAATTCCAGAGAGTATAAGTGACCCCTCTTTTTGAAGTGCCGTTACCACTTCTTGCGCAAGTTCAATAAGCGGATTAGCAAGGATATTGGCAACAATGAGATCAAAAGGGGCTCGTGATGCAATTGCATCATGGGCAAAACCTGTTGCTGTAATAGCTGTAACATATTCATTGACATCATTGAATTCGATATTGTGTTGTGCAACTTGAACAGCAATTGGGTCAATATCGGATGCAAGCACAGTAATTGGTTTGAGCATTGCTATGCCAATGGCTAGTACACCGCTCCCAGTACCAAGATCAAGGGCATTTTGGGGATTTTCGTGTTTCATGACTTTGGCGATCATTTCTAAACAACCGGCTGTTGTTCCATGATGTCCGGTGCCAAAAGCTTGATTAGCTTCAATTTCAATAGGGAGAACATTTGCTGGAATGGCGTTTCGGTTGTGACTTCCATGAAGGAAAAAAGGACCAGCTTGCACAGGTTTTAGTCCTTCTAGGCTTTTTTGTACCCAATCAATGTTGGGTAAAACTTCCATATTAATTTTATCAAAATCTATAGAAAGAATTTTGGCAAAACGTTTCAATGCGTTCTCTTGATTGTCTTGATCGACATATAGAGAAAGCTCATATACAGCATTTTGTTCATCTATCTCTGTAAGAGCAAGAGGATAACCTTCTTCGTCAAAGGCTGTTTCTATAAGGGTATAGAACCGTTCTGCTTCATTTTTAGAAGCAGTATAATAGAGGCGAATTTGTTGCGACATGCTGTTCTTTCTTTTGATCGGCTTTTTTAGTTTAAGATGAGTTTTTTTAACCGTTCAATGGCGATTTCATCTTTTAATTCGCTATCGCTTTCTTTCGTGTCATAACGGATAACGCCAGCTAATTTTCCACCTTTTTTGAGTAAAAAAACTGCTGCTGTATGGTTATATGTATAGTTTCCATCTGTTTCAGGAACTTTTTCAGCAACGATGTTGAAAGAATTGACCATTTTATGAACTTTATCAGGATCTCCACTAATGCCAACAATTTTATTGTTAAAATTACTGAGATAATCATGGAGTACTTTTGGTGTGTCACGTTCAGGATCAACAGTCACAAACCATATACCTAATTTATCAGCTTCAGGACCAAGGGCTGTAAGCCATCGATCAAGATTCATCAGTGTGGTAGGGCAGCTTTCAGGACACATAGTGAAGCCGAAAAAAATTATTGAAGGCTTGCTTCGAACATCAGCCTCAGTAATATTTTTTCCATTAGAATCAGTGAGAGTAAAGTTATCACCTAAAGGCTTATTTGTCAGCGTATCATAAATAAAAACACCTGCAAGAAATATGATTGTCAGCCCCAAGATGCGTATTACATTTTTCATAGTTTGACTCTCTTAGATAGATCGAGAAATTGTAACATCGGCAGGTTTGTTTTGCAATGTTTGTTTCATGGTTGATTTTATTGGCTTTATTGGTATGTCTTTCCATATCTATTGATGAAACATTGGTGAAAGATGTATGAATATTGAGAAATATCTTCGATTTCATGAAAGTGAGCCTCGTATCCATACGACAGCGCGGCTGCATGGTTGTAAATTAGGGCGCTATGTGGAAATTAATGAGCGGGTGATTTTACGGGATGTAACCGTTGGAGATTTTTCTTATTTAGAGCGTAATAGTGAGGCTATTTATAGCGATATTGGGCGCTTTTGTTCTATTGCATCTCATGTACGGATGAATGCGTTGGAGCATCCTATGGAGCGCGTTTCAACGCATAAAATAACCTATCGTCCAAACGAATATTTTCGTTATATGGCATTAGATAGTGGTTTTCGTGAAAGGCGTTGTGCAAAACGTGTTATTATTGGGCATGATGTGTGGATTGGATATGGTGCGGTTATTATGCCTGGGGTGACAATTGGTCATGGCGCTATCATTGGCGCGAACGCTGTTATAACGAAAGATGTTTTGCCATATACGATTGTTGTTGGGGTGCCTGCTAAACGGTTGCGGATGCGTTTTCCCAATCATGTCATAGAATGCCTTTTAGATATGGCTTGGTGGGATTGGCCGCTTGATAAAATTCACAACGCATTGCCTGATATGCAAAATTTGCCCATTGAAGCTTTTGTTCGTAAATGGAAATGACATTCAGAATAAAATAAAGTGGTTTCTTGAAAAAACTGATCGTGGTTTACTTGTAATTAAGCTTTGTTTACAAAATTGTCTAGTACACGCTTTTCTCCGGCTTTTTCGAACATTATTGTCAATTTATGATCGTCTATTGTTGTAATACGACCATAACCAAATTTTATGTGAAAAATCCGATCATTGACAGAAAAATCTGATGGTACATGAGAGATTGATTGAGAGATAACTTTCCCTTCAATATTCTTGTTTTTTTGTGCACGCTTTTGTCTTGCTGTTGCATAGTCATTATAAAAGGAATCGTGATGTTGAAAGGAAGATTTTCCATAACCACCATAGGATGTTTGCATTTCTACAACTTCTATATGTTCTGCTGGTAATTCATCTAGAAAACGGGAGGGAAGAGCAGGTTGCCAAAGTCCATGAATTCTTCGATTCGATACAAACCATATATGCAAATGTTTTTTTGCTCTTGTTAGACCTACGTAAGCAAGACGCCGTTCTTCTTCTAATCCTGAAAGTCCACCTTCATCTAATGAGCGCTGGTGGGGAAAGAGTCCTTCTTCCCAACCTGGAAGAAAAACTGTTTCAAATTCAAGCCCTTTGGCTGAATGAAGTGTCATGATGTTGACTGCATCCATATTTTCATTATTTTCCGTTTCCATAACGAGTGCAACATGTTCCAAAAAACTTTGAAGATTTTCAAATTGTTCCATGGAACGAATCATTTCTTTAAGATTTTCTAGTCTTGTAGGAGCCTCTGGTGAACGATCTTCTAACCACATGGTTGTATAACCAGAATCATCAAGGACGATCTCGGCAAGTTCTCTATGAGGAGTGTCTTGAAGCATATTTTGCCAGCGGCGGAAGTTTTCAATAAGGCTTCGTAACGCACTGCGTGCCTTAGGCTTTAATTCATCTGTTTCAATGATGTCAGCGGCAGCAGAAAAGAGAGGAACAGCACGTGCACGTGCACTCTCATAAAGAATGCGCAGGGTTGCATCTCCTATGCCGCGTTTCGGTGTATTAATAACACGCTCAAAAGCTAAATCATCAGTAGGTTGGACAACAACGCGTAAATAAGCCATGGCATCACGTATTTCCATTCGCTCATAAAAACGAGGACCACCAATGACGCGATAATTAAGGCCAAGTGTTACAAAGCGATCTTCAAATTCACGCATTTGAAATGATGCGCGTACCAATATAGCCATATGATTTAATGCATGACCGGTTTGTTGTGCGCGTTCGATTTCTTCTCCGATTGCTCGAGCTTCTTCTGCCGAATCCCATGCTGAATGAATTTTTACCTTTTCTTCCTCACTCTTTATTTGAGCAGAAAAAAGGACTTTTCCCAGTCTTTCTTCATTATGAGCAATGAGATGGGAGGCGGTTTTAAGAATATGAGATGTTGAGCGATAATTGCGTTCTAGACGAATAATTTTAGCAGAAGGAAAATCTTTTTCAAAACGTAATATGTTTTCGACTTTTGCACCACGCCATCCATAAATGGATTGATCATCATCACCAACACAACAAAGATTAACATGTTGACCTTGAGGATGTTGGGCCAAAAGGCGAAGCCAAAGATATTGTGCTGTATTTGTATCCTGATATTCATCGACAAGAATATAACGAAATTGAGAATGGTATTCGCGAAGAATATCTGGATTATGTTGGAAGATAGAGATAGAATGAAGTAGAAGGTCACCAAAATCACAAGCATTAAGATCTTTTAATCGATTTTGATAACTGTGATAAAGTTCACGTCCCATGCCGTTACCAAAGGAATGAGCATCACTTTTTGAGATATGTGTTGGTGAAAGTCCTTGATTTTTCCAAGAATCAATCATCATGGCAAGGTTTCGTGCGGGCCAACGCTTATCGTCTAATCCTTCAGCTTGAATAAGTTGTTTTAAAAGTCGAAGAACATCATCGCTATCGAGAATTGTAAAGTTTCTTTTTAAATCAACAAGCTCTGCGTGACGGCGTACAATTTTAGCTCCAGTGGAATGAAAGGTTCCAAGCCAAGGCATACCTTCAACAACTTCTCCAATAAGTTCACCAATACGTATTTTCATTTCACGTGCTGCTTTGTTGGTGAAAGTGACAGCAAGTATTTGCTGAGGAGAGGCAAGTCCAGAGCGTAAAATGTGAGAAATACGGGTTGTTAAAACGCGCGTTTTTCCTGTACCAGCACCTGCAAGAACTAAAAGAGGTCCCTTAGTATTCATAACAGCTTGTTGCTGTTCTGGATTGAGTTGTTCTAAATAGTCTGTGTTATATGATTTTTGTTCTTTTAGAGTATGGGAGAAAAAACCAGAGCTCTTCTTATCATGGTCTGGAGGGGAATCTTCTTCAAAGAAAGGTATGGTGTGATCAGAAAAATTACTCATTATCTCTCTTTTGTAGTCTTTTTTTTATTGAAGTTCTAGATTAAAAAAACTCCTCTTAAAAAGTCACAACAGTTTCAGTTGAATAGACAGAAAGAGAACGTAAAAAAATAAGCACAAACATTAAAGGCGTTGGGTGAGAACGCTTTGAAGGGCATAAACGCGTAACGAAGCTGAAAGATTTACTTGTTGTGGTCTTTTGCTATCAATATCGGTGATAATAAAGGCTAAAGATTGTCCTTTTTTGCGGGCTATATCTTTTAGAATATCTAAAAATGGTGGTTCTAAAGAGACGCTTGTTGCGTGTCCATCAACGCGAACAGATATCTTTCGTGGAATGACTTTTGACCAATCGATAGAATTATTTTCGTGCATTTTTCCACCTTTATTCGTCGTTTCGTAAACGATTTTGATCAAGAAATTTTTGCATTTTTAAAGATTTTTGCTGCTCAAAATTTTTTTCAGTTTTTGTTCGTCCAAAACGATAACGATTTTGCTCAGCACAAAGAGATTTTTCTGTACGTTTTTTTTGTTTTCGAAATTGGCGAAGATTAATCAATTCAGTCATGAAAAAAATTATTTTTTCCGAAAGGAATCTAAAGAGACAACATCAGCACTTTGATTTTGTTTTGCATCGTTATTTGAAGGTTCTTTATTTGTACTGAGATTTTGTTCTTTTGTAAGCGTATTTTCTATTTTTTGTTTGTTTGATAAGGTAATGGGCGTAGTTGAGGTATTTTCTGAATTTTCACTTTCTCCAGAGGTTAGATTTGAGGGCAGATCAAATGCTGCTTCAAATGCTGCTACAGGATCATAAAAGACCTGAATGGAAGTAAAAGGAATCACGAGCTTTTCGGTTATTTCCCTGAAAGAGAGGGTTACTTCGAAAGCTGTTTCTGAAACACTGAGATCTCTAAATTGATGTTGTAAGACGATTGTCATTTGCTCGGGATAGCGATTTTTTAGCCGAGGAGAAATTTTAACGCCTGGGGCATTTGTCAAAAAAGTTATAAAAAAATGATGATTTCCCGGAAGACCTGCTTTGGCAACTTCCGATAAAACTTTACGGATAACTCCACGAAGCGCATCCTGAACGAGAATATCGTAACGGATTTGATCTTTAACCATCGAAGTTTATTCCTTTTATTTCACGTAGCAGAATGGGGCGTATTGATATTGTGTGATAGAATATATTTTAAATTAGCAGATTTTTTCTACGATACACCTCAATAAATCGAATAAATACGAAACTCTATGGTAAATAATGTCTGATAATGTCTGAAAGATCAATCAACAACATTTAAAAAAGTGAAGGCTTCTGTTGCCAGGTGCCTCCGAACCCCGCTTAAACCTGCGACGGTTTAAGACTTAAATTGAAACATTCACACCACCTTAAGCGGCGAGACGTGCTTCCGCATAGTTGTCATTTGCAACTACTCATTTAGCCCGATAACGGTGGTACAATGCCGAGTAAAAGAGCGATCTTTACACCCTTGTCGATCCTATTTCGCCCCCACCAAAATATAACTTTGGTTTCTTATATTTTGGTGGAGGCGCCGGGTACCGCCCCCGGGTCCAATAGGTTTATTTCATCGTCCATTTATTACCATAGCTGGTAAACCAGCACTCTAAATATAGATGAAGAACAGTCTTAGGAAAAGGGGGGGTTGTTAATATTTTTAATCCTCTAATTATTTATGGAGCTATATGGTGCGGCTGTAAAATATAGTCCGCTCATTTTTGGAGAGGAGATGATGCAAAATGACAAATAATTTAGCAGATATTAAACTATATGATTCAAATCCCGATGAAGCAGCAGTAGAACGACTTAGCCGTCGTTTAGCTTTGGTGATGAAAAAGCAGGATGCAGCGCTTGTTGCTACGTCGGATCCAAAAGAGTTAGAACGTGTTGAAAAATGGGTTCAAGATGTTTTAGAAGCTGATGAGAAGAGTGCTAAAATGGCTGTTTCAAAAGTGGCTGAGATGATGTCTGGAGAGCGTAGAAAAAGTCGTATGACTTTCTATTATCTAGTTGCTAAGCAACTTAATGCACTTCATAAAATTTAAACAATATTAAATTTGTGATAATGATAAAAAAAGCCCAATTTCTTGGGCTTTTTCGTTGATAAAAAGGATTAATGTTTTTCATCCTCTTGGAGGTAGCCTCCTTTACGCATACTTGGGACAAAGAGAAGAGCAATGAATGCCATGATCATCACGACGGTTATATAAAAATAAAAGAGTGATTCATGACCGTACTTTTTTAATCCAAGCGCAACGTATTCAGCAGAACCACCAAATAAGGCGTTACCAATGGCATGAGAGATGCTAACGCCTAATGCGCGTATTGAAGAGGGAAACATTGCTGATTTTACGACACCAGAGATGGATGTATACATGCTCATAATGAAGAGCAAGCCAATAATGACGGAAAAGGCAATCCATATATTATGCGTATTACCGATTATCCAGAGTCCAGGAAATGTAAAGATGACAGAGAGTATACTCCAAATGATAAGTAAAGTTTTTGTTCCAATTTTATCGGCTATGATACCAGCTATGGGTTGGAATAGGATGAAAATAAATAGTACAGCTGTCATAATCGTTGTTGCGGTATGTTTATCAAAGCCGGTGGTTGTGATCAGATATTTTTGCATATAAGTCGTAAAGGTGTAAAATGTGAGTGATCCTCCTGATGCAAAGCATGCAATTATGACAACTGCTTTTGTATGCTTGGTGAGTAGTTCCTTAAGACTGCCAGAGTGTTTGTGAGAGCGGCTTTCTTTCGTGGTTGTTTCGTGGAGAGAACGACGCAGATAAATCGCAATCACTGCTCCGAATCCACCAATTACAAAAGGAATGCGCCATCCCCATGCTTTTAACTGATCTTCAGAGAGATAAGATGCTAGAATAAATATAATGAAGCTGGCAAGAAGTTGACCTGTAATAAGGGTGGCAGATTGGAAAGAAGCAAAAAGCCCACGATGTTTTTTGAGGGCAACTTCGCTCATATAAGTGGCTGCTGTACCATATTCACCACCTGCTGAAAGTCCTTGCATCATCCGAGCTAAAAGTAAAAGGATTGCTGATGTTATTCCTAAGGTTTCATAGGTGGGAAGTATGGCGATGAAAAAAGAGCCACCACACATCATAAAAATGGATATAAGCATCGAGCGTTTACGTCCATAACGATCGGCGACAAACCCTAAAAACCAAGCTCCAATAGGGCGCATAAGAAAGCCAATAAAAAACACACCCGCGGTTTTTAACAGTGGCGTAATCGTATCACCATCGGAGGGAAAGAATTGTGATGCAAAATAAATTGATGCAAATGAGTAAACGTAAAAATCATACCATTCTACGAGATTTCCTGATGCGCTTGCTATAATAGCAAAAACACGTTTTCTTGCATCCTGTGATGCTGAAGTTGTTTCATTTTTCATGAATTGTTCCCCTTTTGGATTTATAGTTCATATTTTCTAAACATAATTGTTTATGATTTCCAGAAAAATTCAATTGTATTATAACAATTTCTTAGGGAAACTCTTTAAGATGATTTATTAGAGTTATGTTGTCATTCGTTTTAAGATTTTTACTTGTGTTGTAGAATAAAAAGTTATCATATTGCATTTAAAGGGAGAGAACATTGAAAAGTAGATCAAGATACCTTTAAACTTTATGAGAAGAATGCAATTATTGGAATCATACCGGAAGATCATAGAAGAGATGGTCTTTATGAACAGAAAGCCCAAAAACTGAAAATATTTCATAAAGCTTAAGTAATGTAAAAGGGGATTTTGTGTCCTTACTTATCTTATTGTATCATAACATATCATCATTTAGGAGGGTGAGGTAAGCCTCAGATAAGGTTTTCCGTATGAGGTGTTTTTTAGATATCGTGATAAATATTTAGGGTAGGGCTGCCCATAGAATCTTATCAAGTAAATTACATAAAGAGGCAGTAACTATAGACAATTTAAGAGAAACTGAGTCGTTTGTAAGACGAATGTAGGGCGGGCTTTTCGTTCTTTACTAGGGTGGAGAGGAGATCAAAAAAAGCCCAATTTCTTGGGCTTTTTTATCAAGAAAATAAGTTTAATGAAGTCTATCGTCTTTATCGAGATATCCTCCTTTATCTATATCGGGCATAAGAAGAATAGAGATGAGTGCAATGACCATCATACCAACGATGTAAAAAAAGAAAACAGATTCGTATCCCATATTTTTTAATCCAAGCGCTACATATTCAGCAGAACCGCCAAAGAGTGCGTTGCCAATGGCAAAAGCAAATCCAACACCAATTGCTCGGATTGAAGCAGGGAACAATTCTGCTTTTATGATACCAGCAATGGACGTATAAAAACTCATAACACAGAGTATTCCAATAATAATTAAGAGTGCTGTCCATGGATTATGGGCATTACCGATCATTTTAAGTACAGGAATGGTGCAGATAATGGATAATGCCCCCCAACTAATGAGTGAAGCTCTTGCTCCAATTTTATCGGCTAGGGAACCAAAAAGGGGTTGGAGTAGCACAAAAACAAAGAGGGCGGCAGTCATTATCGTTGTTGCGGTTTGTTTATCAAAGCCCGTGGTTGTGATCAGATATTTTTGCATATAAGTGGTGTATGTATAAAATGTGAGTGATCCACCAGCTGTAAAGCCAACAACCAAAAAGAAAGCTTTTTTATGATTGCGAAAAAGTTCTCGAAGACTACCAGCATGTTTTTCAGAGCGGCTTTTGTGGGTTGTTGTTTCATGGAGCAAACTACGCAGATAAATTGCAACGATTGCTCCAAAGCCACCAATCACAAAAGGAATACGCCATCCCCACGCTTTTAACTGATCTTCAGTAAGGTAAAGGGCTAAAATAAATATTATAAAACTTGCGAGAAGTTGACCTGAGATCGTTGTTGCATATTGAAAAGAAGCAAAGAGCCCGCGACGATTTTTCGGTGCAACTTCGCTCATATAAGTTGCTGCTGTACCATATTCACCGCCAACGGAAAGTCCTTGAAACATACGGACTAAAAGGAGAAGAAATGCTGCTGTTATTCCCAAGGTTTTATAAGTGGGAAGTATGGCAATGAGAAAAGAGCCACCACACATCATAAAAACAGAAATAAGCATTGAGCGTTTGCGTCCGTAACGATCGGCAATGCAGCCAAAGAGCCATGCTCCAATTGGACGCATAAGAAAGCCAATAAAAAAGATTCCTGCCGTTTTTAACAGTTGTGTAACAATATCTTCATCTTCAGGAAAAAACTGTGATGCAAAATAAACCGATGCAAAGGAGTAAGCATAAAAGTCGTACCATTCTACCAGATTTCCTGATGCGCTGGATATGATAGCAAAAATACGTTTCCTTGTATCATGTGGATCTAAAGTTGTTTGATTATTCATGAAGTATTCCCCTTTTAGATTTATAACTTTTCTTCTTTTTAAAGCTATTTACGATGTGCATTATAAAAACGCCATTGTATCATGATAATTTTTTAGGGAAACATAAAGATTTTTTCTAGAGCTATCAGTGGTGTTTTGGGCTCATGGTGTTGTTATATTGCGTAAATCATACGCTTTTTACTATCCTTAAGGAAATATTATTTTTTGTTTGATTGTGAATTATTTGCATATGTAGAGTGTTTATGAAGATATGATACTCTTTAGTTTATATGCTTGATGTTGTTTCGTAAAATGATGTTATTGACTATTGCATGCAAGGTTGGTGTATCTGTTAAAATACTTTTTATGAATGATCTTAAGTGTTAAGGGGGAGTACAATATTAAGAGTTCATCAATAATATAATGATAGCGGCTTGCACTTTTATTAATTATAAAGAGAGTAGTGCCCATGTTTATACTTTACGGGGCTTTTACGTTATGTCATTCACGAGTGCCGTTGTGAAATGGAGTTGGGTGCATTGAGAAATGTTTCTCAAAAAAGTGTGTGAATTCATAATATAATGGTATTTTCTATTTTTCATGAAAGGATTTGTGTTGCATGAGGGGTACCATTAAGAACGTATTAAACAAAATCATGAGTGTAATCTTTATTATTGATAAAATTTCTTGAAAGATAATCACTTGTCTTCGACTTTGAGTGGGAATGGGAATATTAAAATAAATCAAACGTTTTTTATCTTCAGTGAACTAAATTCAGCAAAAGAAGTATTTATTACATAATAATATGAAGCCATTTATTTTTATAAGCGGTGTGCGCAGGAGGGAACATTGCTTTTTTAGAGTGTTTGAAGGGATAAAAAAATTGTGAGCTTTAAACTGCTATCGGAAAGGATATAAAAAAAAGCCCAGAATACTAGGCTTTTTTGTTAAAATCCTTGTTTGTTAACATTAAAGGTTAATGAATATCGTCTCCTTGTAAATACCCTTTTTTGCGAGCATCTGGCATTAAGAGAACAGCGATGAATGCAATAATCATCATGCCGGTTATATAAAAATAGAAGACAGATTCATATCCAAGATCTTTTAATCCAAGCGCGACATATTCAGCAGAACCGCCAAACAGTGCGTTGGCAATAGCATAAGAGAGCCCAACTCCTATTGCTCGTACTGAAGCGGGAAACATTTCTGATTTTACAATGCCAGAGATAGATGTATAAAAGCTCATAATGCAGAGCATTCCAGTAATGACTGATAAAGCAATCCATGTACTATCAGTACTACCAATCATATTAAGTCCAGGAATGGTAAAGATAATAGATAAGACACTCCAAATAAGGAGTGAAGTTCTTGTTCCAATTTTATCTGCAAGAGCACCAAAGAGGGGTTGGAGTAACATGAAAACAAAGAGTGCAGCTGTCATGATTGTTGTGGCTGTATGTTTATCAAAGCCAGTGGTTGTGATCAGATATTTCTGCATGTAAGTCGTATAGGTGTAGAATGTGAGCGATCCTCCAGCTGTAAAGCCAATAACCAGAAAGAAAGCTTTTCGGTGGTTGCTCAGAAGTCCCCTAATACTACCAGCTTGTGCACTAGAACGACTTTCTTTGGTCGTTGTCTCATGGAGTGTGCGGCGTAGATAAATCGCAACAATTGCTCCTAGTCCACCAATGGCAAATGGAATACGCCAGCCCCACGCTTTTAGCTGATCTTCGGTGAGATAAAGCGCTAAAATGAATATAACGAGACTGGCTAGAAGTTGACCACCAATCAGTGTGGTATATTGGAAAGAGCTAAAAAATCCTCGGCGATTTTTGAGGGCGATTTCGCTCATATAAGTTGCTGTTGTACCATATTCACCACCGACAGAAAGCCCCTGAAGCATTCTGAGTAAAAGTAAAAGAATTCCTGCTGTCACTCCAATGGTTTCATAGGTAGGAAGTAGGGCGATTAAGAACGAACCACCACACATCATAAAAACAGAGATAAGCATTGAGCGTTTGCGTCCATAACGATCGGCAATGAAGCCAAAAAGCCATCCGCCGATTGGGCGCATAAGAAAACCAATAGCAAAAACACCCGCCGCTTTTAAAAGTTGCGTAACGTCATTGCCATCTGAGGGAAAGAATTGTGATGCAAAATAAATAGATGTAAAGGAATAAACATAAAAGTCATACCATTCTACTAGATTACCTGATGCACTGGACACGATAGCCCAGATACGTTTTCTTGTATCATGTGGTTTTAAAGCTTCTTGTTTTTCCATAGTCGATCCCTTTATTTCATGTTCATCCATCTTTGTTCATTTATGTCATTTTTTTAGAAGCTGTCTATAGTATTTTATCTTTTGCATCAAAAATTTAGTCAGATCATGATAATTTCTTGTGTAAGATGTTTTTGGAAAAAGATTTGAATTATCTTTGTACGGATTTTACAGTTTTTATTTTCTATAATGAGAAGAATCGGTCATAATAGCCCTATGAAATCATATCTTGCTCTTTTATCTCACGTTTTAAATCAGGGTATTGATCGGACAGATCGAACGGGTGTTGGAACGCGATCTATTTTTGGGTATCAGATGCGCTTTGATTTACAAGCAGGATTTCCGTTGTTGACAACAAAGAAACTACACTTACGTTCAATTATTTATGAACTTTTGTGGTTTCTTAAAGGCGATACAAATATCGCTTGGTTGAAAGAGCATGGTGTGTCAATTTGGGACGAGTGGGCTGATGAAAAGGGAAATCTTGGTCCTGTTTATGGTTATCAGTGGCGTTCTTGGCCTGCTCCTGATGGACGCCATATTGATCAAATTAACAATCTTTTAACGATGATTAAGGAAACGCCAGATTCTCGTCGCTTGATTGTGTCAGCTTGGAATCCTGCATTAATAGAGGAAATGGCGTTGCCTCCGTGTCATTGTCTTTTTCAATTTTACATTGCGGAGGGGAAATTATCTTGTCAACTTTATCAGCGTTCGGCGGATATTTTCTTAGGTGTTCCATTCAATATTGCATCCTACGCATTGCTAACGATGATGATTGCGCAAGTAAGCGGTCTTAAAGTAGGCGATTTTATTCATACTCTGGGAGATGCTCATCTTTATTCTAATCATTTTGAACAGGCAAAATATCAATTGTCTCGTATACCAAATGCTTTGCCATGTATGCGCATAAATCCAGCGGTAACAGATCTTTTTTCTTTTCAATTTGAGGATTTTGAGTTGCTTAATTATGAAGCACAACCCCATATTAAAGCGCCGGTAGCAATATGACGATTTCCATTTGTTTAATTGCTGCTGTTGCAGAAAATGGTGTTATCGGTCGTGAAGGTGCAATGCCGTGGCATTTATCGACGGATTTGCAACGCTTTAAAGCTTTGACGTTGCGTAAGCCCATTATTATGGGAAGAAAAACTTGGGATTCTATTGGGAGACCTTTACCAGGGCGTACAAATATCGTCATTACGCGTGATTGTACCTTTTGTGCTGAAGGGGCTGTTGTTGCTCACTCTTTATCGCAAGCTTGTTCTCTTGCAACAAATGTTGCTTCTCAAAATGATGTAGAGGAAATTTTTATTATTGGTGGGGGTGAAATTTTTCAACAAGGGTTGCATATGGCTGATAAAATATTCCTTACAGAAGTTTTAGCTTCTATAGAAGGTGATAGTTTTTTTCCTGTTTTTGATAAAGAAAAGTGGACTATTGTGCAAACACAAGATATTCCAAAAGGGGATAAAGATAGTCATCCGACACGTTTTGTTGTTTATGAGCGGAAATAATTTTTTGTAATATGAAGTGGAAGGGTTTATCAGTTGTATTGTAATGAGGTAAGAGACACCCTATAAGATCAAGCAAATGGTTGGTGTTCGAGTAGTGGTAATCAGTTAAAGAGGTGATAATGCCCTGGACAAATCAAAATGGTGGTGGCCCGTGGAGTGGCGATAAAAACAGTGGTGACAAAAAAACACCAGCTAAGAATCTCTTTGGTTCTGGTGGCGGTAATGGTGGTGAAAATGGTCCTAATCTTAATGAAATTTTGCGCAAAGGGCAGGATCAGTTTAAACAATTCGGGAGAAGCAGTTTTTCTGTTTTATTCCTTCTGCTTATTGTGTTTTTTTGGCTATACCAGTCAATTTATATTGTTCAGCAAAATGAACAAGCGGTAGAGTTGCGCTTTGGCATCCCTAAAGAAGGCATTATTGGTGATGGGTTGCATTTTCATTTTTGGCCAATTGAGACCTATATGAAAGTACCTTTAACGGAAAAAACAATCGCGATTGGTGGGAAGCCCGGTCAGGCGCAACAAAGTGATGGTTTAATGCTTTCGAGTGATCAAAATATCGTTAATGTTAATTTTTCCGTTTATTATCGGATTTCATACCCTAGTCAGTTTTTATTCAATGTGAATGATCAAGAGGGAACTGTCCGCCAAGTTGCTGAGAGTGCAATGCGTGAGGTCATTGGTTCGCGGCCGGTTGATGATGTTTTACGTGACAAGAAAGAAGAAGTTGCTAATGACGTTAGAAAGATTATCCAGTTGACTGTGGATAAATATCAACTTGGTGTCGAAATAAGCCGTGTTTCTATCAGTGAAGCTGCTCCTCCGACAAAGGTTGCTGCTGCGTTTAATTCTGTTCAGCAGGCGGAGCAGGAACGTGGAAGAATGATTGAAGAGGGGAATCGTGTGCGTTTTACGAAAATTGGTTTAGCAAATGGTGAAGCTTCACGCACACGGGAAATCGCAAAAGGTGAAAAGGCACAAATGGTTGAAGAGGCAACAGGGCGTGCTGAACGTTTTCAGGCGATAGCTCGAGAGGCTGCGATTTCACCAGAAGCTGCTCGCTACCGTCTCTACATGGAGACGATGGGGCGGATTCTTTCTTCACCAAATAAGCTGGTTCTTGATCAGGCAAATTCTCCAGCGATGCCTTATTTGCCTTTGAACGAATTGTTGCGTAGCAAGTCATCGGAAAAAGTAAAGGCAACATCAGCGCGTCCTGCGTTACTCTTAGATTCTCGTATTTCTGGAGGAGATTAATTATGCAGCAATCTCGCTTTTTGTTTGTTTTTAGTGCTATAGTGTTTGTTTTGATGATTTTGTGGATGTCCGTTTTTATCGTCTATCCTCGTCAACAGGTAGCAATTAAGCGTTTTGGACAAATTGTTCAGGTAGAATCTAATCCTGGAATCTATTTCAAGGCGCCCTTTATCGATAAGATGATCATTGTTGATAATCGGTTATTGCGTTACGATGTTCCTACACAATCTGTACAGGTTCGTGGTGGTGCGTATTATGAGGTGGATGCGTTCTTTATTTACCGTATTACAGATCCTAAGTTGTTTTTACAGCGCATTGCTTCTGGGCGTCCACAAATTGCGGCACGTGAAAACCTTGCACCACGGTTTATTGACGCTTTGCGTGCTGTTTATGGTAAGCGAGAATTTAAAGCAGCCTTATCGGATGAACGAGGCGCGATGATGGCTGAAGTACAGAAGCAATTTTCTGTAGATGCAGGTTCGTTGGGTATTGCCATTGTTGATGTGCGTATTCGTAAAACCGATTTGACTGATGCTGTTTCAGAAGATGTCTATCGGCAAATGGCAGCTGAACGTGAAGCTGCTGCGGAAAATATTCGGGCCCGTGGTCAGCAGGAGCGAGATCGTATTGTGGCAGAAGCTAATCGTGAATATGAAGAAATTGTAGCAGCTGCAAAGCGTGATGCTGAAATTACCCGTGGTGAAGGTCAAGCTGAAAGTATTCGTCTTTTATTGAATGCGAGGGAGGCTAATCCGTCTTTTTACGATTTTTGGTTGGCGATGGAACAATACAAGAATTTAGAGAAAACACCGATGGTGATTTCTCCAAATGAGGATTTCTTTTTCTATTTTCGTAATCCGCCGCAGGCAAATAAAGCATTCTTACCGACAATGAATACTGGCCTCAGTAAAACTGATCCAAAATCGGGAGAGAATAGATAAAATAATGGATTGCAGATACGAGATTTTGCATGAAAAGAATGATCTGTGACCATTTTCTTTTATGGTAAAAGTGGTAGAGAGTATCGAGCCGTGCTGGTTTTCCGTATATAAATTTAGTGGGGCTCTTTGCATCTTTGATTAAAGGCATGTCATGGATAGAAGTGTCGTGAGTAAAAATACGTTTTTAAAGTTTTTTATCACAAGAGTTGTTTTTTGTGTGACTTTGTTTCTATCAGGATCAGTGAGTTTGTCTTGGGGAGCCGAGACAAGCAAGGCATTGCTTTCTATTCCTGATTTAGCTTCTGAGCTTTTGGAAACAGTTGTGAATATTTCCACGGCGCAGACTGTTGAAGGAACAGAACAGGATGCAAACACCTCGGTACCCGTTATCCCAAAAGATTCATTGCTGGAGGAATATTTTAGTGATTTTTTTATACCCAAGGATGGTCAAAAAGATAGTCAATTTCAAAAGGTGCGTTCTTTAGGGTCTGGTTTTGTGATTGATGCGCAAAAAGGGATTATTGTTACAAATTATCATGTTATTGTAGATGCTGATGATATTGAAGTTAATTTTACGGATGGTACAAAACTAAAGGCAAAGCTTCTTGGAAAGGATAGCAAAACTGATTTGGCGTTGCTTCAAGTCGATGCAGGAAGTAAAAAATTAAAAGCTGTGCGTTTTGGTGACTCAGAAAAAGCACGTATTGGTGACTGGGTTATGGCTATTGGTAATCCTTATGGTTTTGGTGGAAGTGTGACGGTTGGTATTATTTCTGCACGTAACCGTGATCTTAATGCTGGTCCCTATGATAATTTTATTCAAACAGATGCAGCAATTAATCGGGGCAATTCTGGTGGTCCGTTATTTGATAGAAATGGTGAAGTCATTGGCATTAATACAGCAATTGTTTCACCTTCGGGAGGATCTATCGGTATTGGATTTGCTATTCCATCGGATATGGCTCTTTCTGTTATTAATCAATTGCGTGATTTTGGAGAAATAAGGCGTGGTTGGTTGGCTATTCGTATTCAGCCGGTAACAGAGGATATTGCAAAAAGTTTAAAATTGGACAATGCTGTGGGAGCATTGGTGGCTGGTAAAATAGAACAGACGGAAGAAAATAATGTAGATAATAGCCAGTTACAAACTGGAGATGTTATTCTTTCCTTTGGTAATTCCAAAATTAAGCATGCACGTGATTTGCCGCGTTTAGTTGCAGAAAGTTCAGAAGGAAAAGTGGTGGACGTTACTATTTTACGCAATGGGCAAGAAGAAACAGTAAAAGTTAAGCTTGGACGTTTGATTGAAACAGATCCAAATGAAGATACAGAAGAAGTTGCTGATAAAAAAAATCAAGATCTGTCGAAAAACGTGACAATGCAATTTATGGGAATGACGTTATCTGAACTGACAGAGGATTTGCGTCATCGTTATTCAATTTCAGATAAACTTCGAGGATTAGTGGTGACAGCTGTTGCACAAAATAGTGCAGCGGATAAAAAGCGTATTCGCGTTGGTGAAGTGATTGTTGATATCAATCAGAGTTCTATCACAACAATTGATGAGGCTAAAAAACGTATTCATAAATTACGTGAAGCTGGACGCAAAAATGCTCTATTTATTGTAGCGCGTCCAGATGGAGAGTTACGGTTCGTAACGCTCCTAATGGATTGATCCTTAAAAATTATTTTTTTGTTTTTTATCAGCCTTAGTAATGGGATATTTTGCAAGTCAGGCATGTGATGTCCAATGTTTCTCAAGCTCATTTCACGATAGAGAGCATGGGGTGTGCAATATAAAATCCATTGGGCAGCTCTGTTTCTACGTTAAATAAAAGTACAAGTTGGTACCATCATAGATTTGCTAGTTTCCAATCTTGCAACAGCCTAGACTTTGAAATGCTGCATAAGAGATCTATGTTTTGTGTTTAAGTCAATTATTATTATAAATAATGTTTTATTTAGTGAGACTTTTAGTCCTTTGTGATTGTACTTTATGTGCTATGGAGAACGTTTTTTTTCACTTCAGTTTGAAAAAAACTATCTTAGAGAAAAATCATATTAGACTAAATTAGTTATATATATTTACACCTTTCTTGGTGATGGATGAAGAAATAGTTATAAAAAAGAGAGCGTGAAGAAGACAATTTCTAAATCTCCTACTATAAATCAGATTAGTATACTGTTTTTATAGGAAAAAATAAAGCTGTTTGATTGTATAGGTTAAGCTCAGTATTATTTTCATAAATGATGACAAAGAATATGTTTGTTTTTAATGGACTAACGGACAGAATGATTATGGCTGTAGTTTACTATTGAACTATGATAGCAAAAATGCTTGGAAATTCCTTTGGTGTTGTTATTAAGCCCATTTTTATAAATTTCATAGGGGGCTTTGGTGGTGTCTGCATGTTGCAATAAGTTATTGATTGGGAGAAATTGCTATTCATGACACAGAGAACAGTTACATTAATAGCGGGGCCAACGGCAAGTGGGAAGTCAGAACTTGCCTTGCAAATGGCTCAAGAAAAGAATGCTCTCATTATTAATACTGATTCAATGCAGGTTTATGATGTTTTAAATATTTTAACGGCACGGCCGGGGGAGGCTGATACCGCGATTGTTCCCCATTATCTTTATGGTCATGTGAGTCCTACTTTGAATTATTCAGTAGGGCAATGGTTGTGTGATGTCGAGAAGCTATTGGCTATTTTTTCTTTAAGATCAGTTATTTTTGTTGGTGGGACAGGACTTTATTTTCGTGCTCTTTTAGAGGGGATTTCGGAAATCCCTCATGTTCCAAATGTTGTGCGGCAGAAGTGGCGTTTGCTGCTTGATAAAGAGGGACCTGAAAGTCTTTATCGCCAGTTGTTGCAGATTGATGCTGTTGTTGCTGAAAAAATTTCTTCGCACGATAGACAGCGTATTGTACGTGCTTTGGAAGTTTATGATGCAACCGGTAAGACGCTCAGTTGGTGGCAGAAACAAAAAACAACACCTATCATTGCGCCGAATTTGACCGAAAAAATTCTTCTCATGCCACCACGTCCTCTGCTTTATGAACGTATTCATAAACGCTTGGATTCTATGATTGAAAGAGGAGCTTTAGAAGAAGTGGTGGCTATGAAAAAACTTAAACTTTCCTCTTCATTACCAGCAATGAAGGCTATTGGTATACCTGAGTTTATGGCTTATTTGGATGGATATAGAAGCTTTGAGAATGCTCTTGAAGCGGTGAAAATACAAACGAGGAGATATGCAAAAAGACAAATGACATGGTTTCGTAATCAATTTGATGAAGAATGGGTGCTTACTTTTTGATAAAAGAGTTAGAGCTTTGCAAAGAAACTTATCGAAAGATAAAAGATAATTCGTGAAAAAGAATTTTTTTAGAAAATATAATTTTTTATTGACGAATGGTATCAATGGAATTAGAAATCTTCCTACAAGGAATTTTTTATATATTTTATACGTTGGCATAATGGGGGTAATCATACAGTATGTGTTGTGTAATGGGCTCCTTTGGGGGCTTTTTTTATGAGCTCCGTTAGGGGCTTTTTTATTGTCCTATAAAGTAGGTGAGTGGGAAAAATGAGAAATGATCCAAGAAAGCAAGAGAGTGCAGATGGAAAAATAATGTCGGGCGCTGAAATAGTGGTTCAAGCTCTTATAGATCAAGGCGTTGAACATATTTTTGGTTATCCTGGTGGGGCTGTTTTGCCTATTTTTGATGTTCTTTATCACCAAGATACACTCCAGCATATTTTGGTGCGCCATGAACAAGCCGCAGGGCATGCGGCTGAAGGCTATGCACGCAGCACAGGGAAGGTAGGGGTTATGCTTGTGACTTCTGGTCCAGGGGCAACGAATGCTGTTACACCTTTGCAAGATGCTCTTATGGATTCGATACCTCTTATTTGTTTTTCTGGGCAGGTGTCAACAACGGTGATTGGAACAAATGCTTTTCAAGAGGCTGATACAGTTGGAATTACAAAGCCTTGTACGAAGCGTAATTGGCTGGTTAAAAATGTCAATGATCTTGCGGCTATTATTCATGAAGCTTTTTTTCTTGCTCAATCAGGTCGTCCTGGTCCGGTTTTGATTGATATTCCTAAGGATGTTCAATTTGCTTCAGGATTTTATAGAGCACCTCAAGTTCAGGAGTTTTTACATTCTTTTCCATCGATGAAAGGGAATACTAAGGCTATTGAATCTGCCGTTTCTCTTTTAGTTGAGGCAAAACGCCCTATTATTTATTCTGGTGGTGGTGTTATTTCATCGGGGATGAAAGCTATACAGCTTTTACGTAATTTGGTTCAATTGGGGGATTTTCCGATTACTTCAACATTAATGGGACTTGGTGCTTATCCTGCTTCCGGTAAAAATTGGCTTGGAATGCTTGGAATGCATGGAACCTATGAGGCTAATATGGCCATGCATGATTGTGATGTCATGTTAGCTGTTGGAGCACGATTTGATGATCGTATCACGGGGCGCCTTGATGCATTTGCACCTCATGCGCGTATTATTCATATTGATATTGACCCTTCTTCTATCAATAAAATTGTAAAAGCAGAAGTTCCAATTATTGGTGATGTGGCTTGTGTTTTAGGAGATATGACGCAACTCTTAAAGATACAGCAACCAGCGTTTAACAGTGAAGTCCGTGAGGCGTGGTGGACGCAAATTAACCGTTGGAAAGCTCGTAATTCATTGGCATATGCGGAGAAAAAAGATGTCATTATGCCGCAATATGCTCTTGAACGACTTTATGCTCTTACCAAAGATGCGAATGCTTATATTACAACGGATGTCGGGCAGCATCAGATGTGGGCAGCGCAGTATTATTATTTTGATGAACCAAAACATTGGATGACTTCTGGTGGTCTTGGAACGATGGGGTATGGTTTACCTGCTGCTATAGGTGTTCAAATAGCGCATCCTGATACGCTTGTTGTGTGTATTTCTGGTGATGCCTCCATTCAGATGAATATTCAAGAGCTTGCAACAGCTATTCAGCATGACACACCGGTGAAAATTTTCATTTTAAATAATCAGTATATGGGGATGGTTCGCCAGTGGCAGCAATTGCTGCATGGTAATCGTCTTTCTCATTCTTATACGGAATCTATGCCTGACTTTGTAAAATTGGCACAAGCTTATGGAGCCGTAGGAATTCATTGTTCAAAACCCGATGAACTTGATGATAAAATTCAGCAAATGATTGACTGTGATAAGCCTGTTCTTTTCGATTGTCGTGTTTATCATTTAGAAAATTGTTTTCCTATGATCCCATCAGGATGTGCCCATAATGAGATGTTATTACCCGATGAGGCAAGCGAAGAAGCTATTGCAAATGCTATTTCTTCTGAGGGAAAGATTCTTGTATAAAATGAATATATTAATAAAATAGTGAAGGATGGTGATGATGAAGTCTTTGGAGTCTTCATCTCTTTCTCTTCTTTGTGGAGAGTTTCTATTATCCTTAGAGCTCATTTTATGATTTTCATTCTGTGTTTAAAGACATGGGGTGTATTATTATTTGTTCATCTAAAAAATGTTATAAGTCGTGTGCCCAATTATGTTTGAATTTATTTGTACGCGATGTTTGTTTTTTTAATTCATATGTTCACATTAATAGCTATTTCGTTGCATTTTTTAGATAATACATTGAATTATCTGTTATAAATTAATTATGTTGTCTCATATATGAAAGATTCCATCGTGCAAGAAAAATCCACTGTGCTTGAAGGGTGCAACCATGCAAACCGTCATACTTGTGAAAACAATAGAAAAGTTTGTCACTATGTTTTGATTTCGCATTATGAAATTACTTCAAATCGCTCTTTCAAGGGCTTGGTAGGAGAATCCCCCTAGCGGACTGAAGGAAGGGAAAAAATAACAAAGATCAAATACAGCCATGGAAAATCAATTGGCCACCATAGCTTATAATCAGGTATGATTATGTGGGAGAAACCTATACATATGAGGTGTGTAGTCAATATATAAACCAGAATAATACTCAACACCATATCATTATCAGGACATTAACATTGAAAATCAAATACTCTTTCTTTTATTTGTTCTACATATCTATGATTCCATAAATCTGCAGACACAAACACTCTTTGAATCCACCGCATTGGATTTTTATAACGATCAAATGATCCAGAAAATTTATCTCTAGAGTGTAGAGCCATTCTGTTATCAATGTATAATAATCTTCCTGGTTGTACATCAATTCCAAAAGATACAGCCTTAATAGCTTCATAAAAATGATCTAAAGCTTCCTTGGCTTTTTTTGACTGTGGTTCTAACATGCCTGGATAAAAAACAGCGCTGATATCTGGGAATTCACCGTCCCCTTGAACGAGGGGTACTTTACTTGTAGAGGTTACCCCATTTTTTCTCCATCTATAGAGAACATTAATTATATATAAATTATCCCTTAAGCTCCTCAAATCCTCCTCATTTAAAAGTTTTAGAGCGAGACGTGCATCAGATATTCTCGTTAACGGGCCATCAACATCATTGCGAACACCAGATAAAAGGATCACTTTAGGAGATAAATTTAAACCTCTTATAAATTTTAGTGCAGCATTTTCTATATGAAAATCTAACTCAACTTCAGATCCTAATCCTGTATAATCTTTTTTATTATCCTCTAAAGGAACTAGGTTGTTTACTATATGTTCGCCTTCAAATTTAATTGAATAAGGCTCTCCGATTAATAAAGAAAACATCATAATTAAATTTTCGCTAATATAGCCACTTTTACAAGACGCATCTAAATTATAAGGATTAGGTGACGTATTAATTTGTCTATCAATTGGAAGGTTTTCAAAGATTAAATATGCTCTAGGGGTAATAGACATCTTTTGATTCATAAGAATTGTCAATATTCTATGGGGTAGCAGCGAAAATGCTATTTTTTTAGCTTAACCGAATATTCAATACCACCGTATGGATCATAAATAACATGGTCCAAAGCCTCCCAAAGTTTGTCTCTTTCGAGATTGCTCAACTCAAAAGTATTTTCATTTATCATTATAATTTCCTCCCCAATTATCTTTCCCTACTTTCTTATTAAGAAAAGTGAAAAAATAATAATTAAAATTAAAATCAGCCATGTTAGTACATAAGTGTCTGTAAAATCTTGGATTAATCCAAATAATGGTGGAGCAGTAATAATTGCGATTTGATTTATAGACATTGCTAACCCCAGAGAAAAGCCAACGCTTTCTTTTGGTGAAGAGTCTACAATATAGGCGACCCAAGGGCCATACCATCCCAATCCAAAAAAAACTAACCAAGCAGATAAAATAGTTAAATAAATTATGGATCCACTCATGCCTAAAATTAATATTAAAAATCCAAAAACGACTGCAATCATGCAAAACAAGACAGGAAAAAATCGTCCTTTTCTACAATGATCACTCCACGCTGCTAAAATAATTCTTCCTAAGGCACCAGAAGCCTGTGAAACAAAAAACAAATAAGCACTTTTATTTAAGGACAGCTGATAGATTCTATAAAAATAAATCGTTATAAAAATGGTTAAAACATATTGAACGATCACAAGTGAAACGCCTGAAAAAATAATATTCTTCATATGTGGTGCAGTTAACATCGCAAGACGAGACTTTACATTTGCATAGAACGAAACTTTTGCCTTGCTTTTTGGAACGATAGCGACAACTTTTGCTGGTGCGTGATAAAAAATAATAAAGATACATCCCCCTAAAAAAGAAACGATGGCACCGACCAAAAACGCACCTTGTATGCCATAGACAAGCGCACTTGCAGGAAGAACCATCCCAGCTAATGCCCCACCTAATGGTAGCCCCGCTTGCCTTATTCCCATTGCAAATCCGCGTTGCGATTGTGGAAACCATGCAGAAACAGATTTAGCACCACCAGGTTGAGCAGAGCTATAAAATCCCCCTACAATGAGCAAACAAACCAAAAGGGAAATATAGTTTTCTGCAATTGCTCCCAATAAAAGAGCGATAGAAACGCCGAGTGCGCCAACTCCAACAATATAGCGCTCGTTAAACTTGTCTAGTAATTCACCAGCTACAAGTAATCCAATAATAGGTAGGAACTGCGCTGCTGAAGACAGCAAACCTATTTGAGAGTCACTAAGCGAGAAATCCTTCTTAAAAAAATTCAGCTAAAGGACCAATCCCTTGAACAAAGAAGCAAGCTGATGCTTGAGCGATAGTGGCAACAAGCAATATAATCCATCTATAATAATTCTTTTCTATAAATTTATTATTGCTCACTCAGCCCCCCTCCAATTAAATTGTATTCCAATAAAGTAGCCTTTTTTAATAATGCTTGCAACAATAAATTAGGTATTTTATGCTGATTACATAAAAATCTGTCAATACGATTTGTCTTAATGTGAAAGCTAAGGAATATGCTTCATTTAAGGAAATAAGCTATTATGTGTCGTGCAAATTTGATACGCTAGCGACATAAGATAAATTTTACAAACATTGGCTCAGCCGGCATTAAGTGCTCTTCATAAAAGAAGCTATATTTTGGCAAGCTTTTTCAAAATAATTCTCAAAGCTTTCTTCAGTCACATAGCCCAGATGCGGTGTGCAAAGAACTCGATCTGATTGCAATAATTTGCTCTCATATACTGGTTCGCTGTCATAAACATCCAGTGCAAAGTAAGTTGAATTTTCCAAACTTAGTATTTTTTCTATCGCCCCTTTTTCAACCAAAGCTGAACGCGCTGTGTTGACAAAAATAGCATGAGGTTTCATGCTCAATAGATCATCTAATTTTATGATTTCTCTAGTTTTATCACTTAAACGTAAATGGATGGATATAATGTCAGGACGTGTAAAAAATTCTTCTTTTGAATGCGTAAAATGATAACCTAAATTTTTTGCTTCTTGCGTTGAACGCTCGCTCCCATAAACCAAAATGGACATGCCAAAAGCTTGAGCATATTGAGCAACCATTTTACCAATATGCCCAAACCCGAATATTCCAAGAGTAGCCCCTTTCATTTGGTTGCCAAATGTTGTTTGCCATCGTCCTTTTTTCATATCAGATACAGATTTACAGAGTTTTCTACGCGCAGACATAATTAAGAGCCACGCAAATTCAGCAGCAGAAGTTGGATCTCCACCACCGTCTAATATTTCAATTTCTAAGTCTCTACAAGCTTCTATATCAATATGTGAACCTATAGGGACTGTTTGGCAGATTAATTTTAAATTTGGCAGTTTCAGGAGAAGATTTCTATCAACTATAGTCCGCTCTCTGATTAAGATAAGAATATCGATCTCTTTGAGCTTATCTTCTAAATCACATTCTTTAGCTAAATTATTTATAACCACACTTCATGTGATGTCATTAATTTTGTAATAGACTGTAATGTTAGAGTGGCTTTTTGATAGTCATCTGGAATTAATATTTTCAATTTAAACCTTCCGTTTCATTCATCAATATTTGAGCTCATTATTTCATTTCTAAAACAACCAAAAAGCAATCTCATCGCTGATATTTTGACATAACGCCAAGCCTATTAACAAATTATACCCCTTGATTTATTGTTATTTCTAGCAATAAGAACAGCATTAATCAGTTAGTTTTTATAAACTTTAAAACATTGCGACAAAAAGAAAAAGTTTGACTCAATAGATGAAGAATTGCGCTTTTCTCATATTCTAGAGGACGAATCTGAAGTGCTACGCTGGACTGAAACCATGTTCCAGTTTTCTATAATAGACTACCAAGAAGGTCATACTTACGAACCATATTTTATTGTTGAAACAGAAAAAACTACATATTTGTGCGAGATAAAGCGTGCTTCATATAAGTGTGATATCTCTCTTTATGCGTTGAGATATAACATATTTGTAGCATGAAGAGTAAATTTATTAAAATCATGATAAGAGGACGATAGGAACTTTATAGGTGTATCATCATAGGATTAAGTAGTTTTGTTGAGAGCTATTTCTGCTAAAAGGTTTTTGATATATTTAATTATTATTTCGTAATAGTGGATGTACTTTATTTTTATGTGCAAGAAAGCTGATTGATTGTGTAAAATAGTATTCATAAAATGACATTATTCTTATCCTGTTAAGGACATTTTTTCTAGTGAGATTTTTGCAATTGCAATGCTCTTTTTCTTATTCTAAATTTTGGTTAAAAAAAGCGTATATAGGTGTTATTTTAAATTTAAGATATGCATATTCCATTGTTGGTGTTACTGTTGTAAAAAATGATATTTTATTTGATAAGTATAAGGTGTTACCAAGAAGATCGATGTATAGATAAAATTTAGATTTTTACAATATCTTGAAAAAGCAATGGGTAAATAATTGATAATTGTGCTACGAAGGTTGTTAGATGGGCGTGTGTCAGCAATTCTTAATAAAAAGGTTTTTCTTGATAGTCGTTTTTTTTCAAAATACTGCTCTTCTTATGCAAATCTTATGTTGGTAAGCTATGCAGTTTTCACGGGAACAGGATAATGCATTAAAGGCTGTTGCCGCGTGGTTGAGGGAAGGGCGTTCTCCTCTTTTTCGCCTTTTTGGCTATGCGGGGACCGGTAAGACGACGCTTGCGCGCTATTTTGCAGAGACAGTTGATGGTTCTGTTCAATTTGCTGCTTTTACAGGGAAGGCGGCGCAGGTTTTGCGTTCTAAAGGTGCAAGCAATGCTTGTACGATTCATTCGCTGATTTATTGTCCGCGTGGAGAAGAGGAAGTTTCCGATGAAATAACAGGAAAAAAGTCTATTGCTCCAACATTTACATTAAATCGAAGAAGTGCTGCTGCACAAGCTAAACTCATTATTGTTGATGAGTGCTCGATGGTTGATGAACAATTGGCGCGTGATTTAATGAGCTTTCGAACGCCAATTCTTGTTCTTGGTGATCCAGGTCAATTGCCTCCTATATCTGGTGGGGGCTTTTTTTCTAATGGGAAACCAGATTTTCTTCTTTCAGAAATTCATCGGCAAGCGCGCGACAATCCGATTATACGTCTTGCTATGGATGTACGTGAAGGACGCGATATTGCTTATGGTGACTATGGAGAAGCGCGCGTTGTGACACGTAAAGAGGTCAATCAACAATTGGTTTTGGATGCTGATCAGGTCTTGGTAGGGGTTAATCGTACACGCCACCTTTATAATCAGCGTTTGCGTGTGTTAAAGGGATTTACAGCAGATTATCCGCAAGCGGGAGATAAGCTGGTGTGTTTGCGAAACGATCCTATTAAAGGTTTGTTGAATGGCTCTTTATGGAAGGTGATGACTTCACAGAAGGAGACCGTTAAACCAAGTATTAATCTTCTTGTGAAACCAGAAGAAAGTGAGCGTGGGGTAGCAAAGATTAAACTTTTAAAAGCAGCGTTTGAAAACCCTGATCAAGAAATTTCATGGCAATTAAAAAAGCGATATGATGATTTTGATTATGGGTATGCATTAACGGTTCATAAGGCGCAAGGTTCTCAATGGAATAATGTCGTTTTGTTTGATGAAAGTTTTGCATTTCGTGATATGTATGCGCGCTGGCTTTATACGGGAATTACGCGCGCAGCAGAGCGTTTAACGATTGTTCGATAGAAAAAAATGTGTATATCATCTAAGTTTCAGATGAAAAATGCCTTTTTTCTATCTTGTTACATACTATAAAAAAATGGAAATGGGCATGGCGGTAAAACTTTCGGTTAATCTTAATGCTGTTGCTGTTTTGCGTAATCGACGTAATCTTCCGTGGCCAAGTATAACGAATATTGGGCATATAGCGCTTGCTGCTGGAGCAGCAGGTTTGACGGTTCATCCACGCCCTGATGAAAGGCATATTCGTTTTGCGGATTTGCCAGATATATACTGTTTAATCAAGAACACTTTTCCTACAGCTGAGTTTAATATTGAAGGTTATCCCAGTGATCAATTTTTGGATATCGCTGAAAACTATGCGGATCAGATCACCCTTGTTCCTGATGATCCAGATCAGTCAACGTCTGATCATGGTTGGAATTTTGCTCATGATGCAGAATTTTTAGCACCTATTATTCAGAATTTAAAAAACAGAAAGATTCGTGTATCCCTTTTTGCTAATCCTACTGTCGATGGTCTTGATATTGCTAAAGCAATGGGCGCTGATCGTGTGGAATTTTACACGGGACCTTACGGTGGTGCATTTCAGGATAAAACAAAACAAGATCAAGAGCTCAATAAACTTGTTTTAGCAGCAAGAAGAGCAAAAGAGTTGCAGTTAGGTATAAACGCAGGGCATGATCTGACACTTATGAATCTTCCTGCTCTTGTCAAAAATATTCCTTGGCTTAATGAAGTTTCTATTGGCCATGGGCTCATTGCTGATGCATTAGAGTATGGAATACATGAGACTGTTCAGCGTTTTATCCGGTTATTATCGTAATCTTTTTCTCTCTATAAAAATTGGAAAAGAAATTTTTATAGAGGTTTGCCAATTTATCTTAAAAAAACAATATATTGCTTAGATAAATAGCACTATTATCGTGCATTATAAATATTCTATTGTTCCTCTATTTATTGGTTGCTTTCTATCTTTTGTTTTTGAGTGTATGCGATGTTTTTTATTTGTACTATCCATTATGAGGAAGTTTTAAAATCTTCTTATTATAATTTCTTTGAATGGAGAAGAAATAGGGTTTTGAAAGTATTTCCATTATAAAGGAGTGCGTAGGATTTTAATGGATCAATACACAAATTTTCTTGATATTTGAGCTCATTTTTGGGTTATCTGTAAATAGTATAACGTAAAATCTCCTTATGAATAAGCTTAATGCAATAGGAGCTGTTAAATAGAATGATGATATCGACTTGTAGCTTTATGAAGTAAAGAGAGTGATGTGCAATAAATCTTACACTATTATAGGGAATTCTTGAAAAGGGCTTGAGCATATTAAAATTTTTTTATAAGGCGCCATAAATGGATAACATAATGGACGTATGGGGGGCTTCTTCGCGTGAGAGGCGTGGATATTAAAGAACGTAAAAAGTAAAAACATCCTCTTTATTATTCTAAAGATATTGTTGTATATGCTTTTGAAAGTTGTATTAACACAATACTTGTTATTTTGTAATTTTTCTTGCTATCTGTATTGATTTGGTTCATGTTAAAAATTGTATGTTGTATCTTAATTTTTAGAATATAGCGTTTTGTTGCACGATAAAAGAGTAGAATATTAGCTAAATTTTCTTTAGAAATCTTATTTTGTGTAATTATTGTTTTTGTAGAATAGCAGTTGAAGTTTATTTGGGGATCCGTATATGTTTTAGGAATGTTTGGGGACTACAGTTTTTTCTATGCAATATGTAAACTTTAAAATTATTCAATTGCTGTGTTCTTATAAGCGGTGTTTTTTGTCTTTATAAGTGTGTGATGCACTGTAGATAATGTTTCTTATTGAATAAAAATAATCTGAAATCCAGTTTAAATAGAGAAAGAAGGAATTTTTTTATGCGTGTTTATTATGATCGTGATGCGGATGTTAATCTCATTAAAGGGAAAAAAGTAGCCATTGTTGGTTATGGTTCTCAAGGGCGTGCACACGCTTTAAACTTGAAAGATTCTGGTGTTAAAAATGTGCAAATAGCTTTGCGTTCAGGGTCGGAAACAGTTAAAAAAGCCATGGCTGATGGTTTTGAAGTGGTGAGTGTTGCTGAAGCAGCAAAATGGGCAGATCTCATCATGATGGCAACACCAGATGAATTGCAAGCTGATATTTATAAGGAACATATTCATGATCATTTACACGATGGGGCAGCGATTGCTTTTGCGCATGGTTTGAGCATTCATTTTGGCTTGATTGAACCTAAAAAAAACGTTGATATTGTGATGATTGCTCCTAAAGGTCCAGGGCATACAGTTCGTCATGAATACCAACGGGGTTGTGGTGTTCCTTGCTTAATAGCGGTGGCGCAAGATGCTTCAGGGCATGCACATAATGTAGCATTATCTTATGCGTGTGGACTTGGTGGTGGACGTGCTGGGGTGATTGAAACAACATTTAAAGAAGAGTGCGAAACTGATCTTTTTGGTGAACAAGCGGTTCTCTGTGGAGGTCTTGTTGAACTGATTCGAGCAGGTTATGAAACATTAACACAGGCAGGTTATGCGCCGGAAATGGCTTATTTTGAGTGTTTACATGAAGTGAAACTGATTGTTGATCTCATGTATGAAGGGGGCATTGCAAATATGAATTATTCGATTTCTAATACAGCTGAATGGGGTGAATATATCTCTGGTCCACGTGTGATTACGGATGAAACTAGAGCAGAAATGAAACGTATATTGAAAGATATTCAAACGGGTAAATTTACATCGAATTGGATTCAAGAATATAAAGCTGGTGCTGCTCATTTTAAAAGTATGCGGCGTTTAAATGATAATCATCCTATTGAAGAAGTTGGTAAAAAACTTCGTTCTATGATGCCTTGGATAAAATCTAACGCTTTGGTTGATAAAGAGCGTAATTGAAGCTTCTACAGAGATATTTTGTCAATAGCTTTTATAATTTTATAGATAAATATCAAAAAAAGGGTAACTTTAGTTACCCTTTTTTATATGTTTTTGGAAACATAAGCTTTATTTTTTAATTTTTTGCATAATTCTTTTTTCCAAAAAGAAAGTATACAATTCCTAAAAATATGAACCACGCTGGAGTGTATTTTAAAGCTATGGCAGTGTCAGCTTCTAATGACAATAAATAAATAATGAATGCAAAGAAAATAAGAAGCGCCCAACACATAACAACACCTCCAGGCATTTTATAAGGAGAGACAGTATGCTGGAGAGGACGATTGCGGCGATAGACGATATAGCTGATCAAAATGATAGACCATACAAATATAAACAAAGTTGCGGCAATTGTCGTAACAATTGTAAAAGCAGCTATGAGTGTTTGAGATAACGATACAATTGCATAACCAAATAAGATGCATATACATGAAAAGAATAATGCGTTAGCTGGAACGTGGTTACGAGAAAGTTTTCCTAAAAATTTAGGAGCACCTTTTTGTGTTGCTAGCCCATATATCATACGGCTGGTAGAAAAAATTCCACTATTTGCTGAAGATGCGGCAGCTGTGAGGACAACAAAGTTCATCAAACCTGCAGCAGTTGGAATACCAATAAGTGCATACATTGTTACAAATGGGCTTTTTTCTGGACTGATTTGATCCCACGGCGTCACAGACATAATCACAAGAAGAGAGAATATATAAAAGAATACAATGCGGATTGGTATTGAATTAACAGCTTGTGGTAGAGCTTTTTGAGGTTCTTTTACTTCAGCAGCAGCTGTTCCAGCGAGTTCAATGCCAACAAAAGCAAAAATAACAATTTGAAATCCAGCAAAAAAGCCTGTAATTCCTCGCGGAAAAATATTCCCACCGTTCCATATATGGCTAAGAGAAGCAACCGTACCGTTTGGAGAGACAAAACCGGTAAAGATCATATAAAATCCTACAACGATTAAGACTAGAATTGCTACGATTTTGATAAAACCAAACCAAAACTCAAGTTCGCCAAATAGTTTTACTGCGACGAGGTTAAGAATTAAAAAGGACATAAGACCAATTATAACAGGAATCCACGGATTGAGTTCAGTCCACCAAAAGTGTGTATAAGTGACAATAGCAATAATTTCAGCAGTTCCAGTGACAATCCAACACAACCAATATGTCCAGCCGATAAAGAATCCGGCACATGGCCCTAGAAGATCGGTTGAGAAGTCAATAAAAGATCGGTATTGTGTATTAGAAAGCAATAACTCTCCCATAGCACGCATGACAAAGTATAGAGCACAACCAATAATTGCATAAACAAGTAGAATCGAAGGCCCTGCTACACTGATTGTTTTTCCTGATCCCATGAAGAGACCTGTTCCAATCGCTCCACCGAGGGCTATAAGTTGTATGTGTCGGTTATGTAGTCCACGTTGTAATTTCTTCTTAGGTTTTTTTTCTAAATTTTGTTTGTTCATTTTTGGGGAGTTCTCCTTAGTTATTTTTAAATAAAATTACCCTAAAAAAGGTAATTCCTTCTATCGGAACACGCTATGGTTAAGGAGTAAAGGAATTTTTTTCTATGACTATATGTGAATAAAGCAAGAACATTATTCATTAATGGAATAATTATTTTATATATAAGAAACAAAAGATAAATTGTATTATATTTTTTTTAATTTTTATGTTTTATACATAATTAATAATAATTATATATAATATAATTTATTTTATACATAATTATTATTTGTAAATAAATAATAATTATATTTATTTATAGTAATTTTATTTATAAATATATTTATATTTAAAATTATTTATTTATTTATATTTTTTATATATAAAAATATAAATAAAATTGTAAATTTATTAAATATAAAACTTTATTTATAAATAAAATAAGTTTAAATTGTTAAACTATTATTTAAATAATTAAAAAATATATTTAAAATTTACATTTAATTATTAATATTTAAAATTTATTACAAATAGAAAAATATTTTCATAGAATCTTTTTTTATTGCAGATAGCTATTAAGATATATTCTGTTTAGAGCTACATTTTTAATTTTGATAAAAAATTGAATATAAATTTTTTTGAGGGGGGAAGTTTTAGATAAAATCTCATGTTTTATTAGTAAACAATGTCAGTGAAGTTTATAGAGAATTCTTTACAGAATAGCTCGTTCTTATCCTATTATACAGTAAAATACTGTTGTGTAGAGTAGTGATATAAAGCATATAACATTTTACACATTAAGTATTTTTAGAATGTGTGGTGAGTGTTCAGGGCAGGGCTAGCCCATAGAGCCTTATGTAGGTGAACCATATAAATGATCAGCAGCATTCCCTCTTAATAAGCTGGATTGTTCACAAACCGGCGCTGGTAGGAATCGTCGTTTTTTGATGTTTGGGGAGGAGGTTAAGTAGAAAAAGGGTAACTAAAATTACCCTTTTTTGAGATGTTTTATGTATAGACTTTATTTGTTACCTTGAGTCATTTTTTTCTTTACAAATGTAAAATAGGTTATGCCTAAGCAAATAAACCAGAATATACCGTATTTTAAAGCTGTTAGGGTGTCTTCTTCTAACGTTAACAAATAGAGCATGAAAGCAAAGAAAACTAAAATTATCCCGCACACGATAACTCCTCCTGGCATTTTGTAGACGGATTCAGCATGCAAATGAGGGTGATTGCGACGATATACAATATAGCTAACCAAAATTACAGACCATACGAATAAAAATGCAATAGCTGAGATGCTCGTCACAATTGTGAAAGCACTTATGAGGCTTGGAGAGAGTGAGGCAATTGTATACCCTATTAAAATACATAAGCAGGAAAAGAATAGAGCATTGGCTGGAACATGATATTTGGAAAGCTTACCTAAAATTGGAGGAGCACCTTTTTGTGTTGCAAGCCCATATATCATGCGGCTAGTAGAAAAAATACCACTATTTGCCGAAGAAGCAGCCGAGGTGAGAACGACAAAGTTTACCAAACCAGCAGCTATCGGAATACCAGCAAGCCAAAACATCGAAACAAAGGGGCTTTTATCTGGAACAATTTGATCCCAAGGTGTGACTGACATAATCACGATGAGAGAGAAGATGTAAAAGAGTACAATACGTACTGGTATTGCATTAATTGCTTTTGGTAGAACTTTTTTAGGATTTTTGACTTCAGCTGCAGTTGTTCCTGCAATTTCTATACCAACAAAAGAAAAAATGGCAATTTGAAATCCAGCAAAAAAACCTGTCATTCCTCGCGGAAAGATATTTCCATCGTTCCATACGTGATTGAGAGAAGCAACAGTACCATTGGGAGAAGTAAAGCTCGTAGCGATCATATAAAAACCAACAACAATTAATGCTAAAATTGCTACGACTTTGATAAGACCAAACCAAAATTCAAGTTCACCAAATAATTTTACGGCAAAGAGATTAAAAATTAAAAAGAAACCAATGCAAGAAAAAACGGCAATCCATGGATTAAGCGTTGGCCACCAAAAGTGCATATAAGTGATGATGGCAATAATATCTGCAGCTCCAGTTACAACCCAGCTCAACCAATAGCTCCAGCCTACAAAGAAAGCGATTCCCGGTCCTAGCATATCGGTTGAAAAATCAATAAGGGACCGGTACTGTGAATTAGAAAGCAATAATTCTCCCATAGCACGCATGACAAAGTATAGGGCACATCCAATAATAGCATAAACGAGTACGATGGAAGGGCCTGCTACACTAATTGTTTTTCCTGATCCCATGAAGAGTCCTGTTCCAATAGCTCCACCGAGGGCTATAAGTTGTACGTGACGGTTATCTAGGCCACGTTGTAGTTTCATCTGAGGACCATCTTTTAAATTTTGTTTATAGCTCATTTTTTGGGGGTTCCCTTTAATTATTTTGAGATTAAATTACACTAAAAATGCATTGTTCTGTATCGAAGCATGATATAAATGAGGTGTAAAGGAAAAAAACGTTTTTTATGATTTTGTGTGGATAAAGAAAAGAATATGTTTTAGGAATATGGTTTTGAAAAAAGAGAATGTTTTTCTCTTAAATAACGTAACAGATATTTGAATAGGGGGCTTTTTATTGTTATTAATAACAAATTAATTGTTCTTTAAAAGACGTGGGGCTTTTAAAATTATTTCAGAAAACTGTCAGGAGTTTTTATAATTTTTTGAAACTTATTATTTGTAATCAGTGCATTATTTATTATTATTCATAATGGTGAGAGTTTTAATTTTTGCTCAAATAGCACTCGAGAGTTCTCATCTTAGTTTAAGAACAATTTGTAATGGAAAATTAAAATGATTTTTAAAATCATTTTTTTGTTTGTATGGTGCTATCATAAATCAAAAAGTTACTTTATGTTTCATAAACGAAAAGAGGAATATCATAGCTTATTTTTTAAAGTGATGAATAAGGATTTTGTTTAGATATTGGTAACATTTTATAAAATATTGCGAGAAACTCACATTGTTTACACAAACGTCCTTGAGAGTATGATAAAGAAATGCAACGTAATTCAGTTATACAAAGAAAAAAAGAACTGGGGATTGTATAAGTTCTGTTAGAGATTGAGCTATTCATAGTGAGAGACAGAATCAGGAAAAGATTGCTCTATTAACTTTACAATTTGTTATCAAAAGATAAAACTATCCAAAGAAAATGAAAAAAGAAAACAGAGATAAAACTGTTCCTGTCGCAATGTTAATCGAGCCTTTTACCCGCTGCTTTTTTAAGGCGGTACTGGCAAATGATATAAAAATGGTCATTAAAGTAAACCATGCAAAGATGTTGAAAGAATGTATGGTTACAAGTTCAAAACCTTTTTTAATGCTACCACCAGAAGCTAAGAATTTTGGAAAAGTTGCTATGTAAAATATAGATACTTTGGGTTTAGTATTTGTGTCAAAAAACCGTCCATATAGCTGGTTAAAAGCTTTGTTTCACTCGTAGCATGCTTTTCATTCGTTGAACTTCTTTCTTTTGAATTTAAGCTGTGTATTCCAGATTTAATTGATTTAAAGCCCATGTATAATAAATAGCTGCCACCCATGAGTTTTACTAAAAAAAACAGCGTTTTGTTGTTGAGAATGAGCGCTGATACACCTAGGTGTGGAAAATGCCCCATGCACATATGTTGCTGTACACAATCCTAAAACGTTTACAAATGCGTTCTTTCTTCCCAATCTCGTTGCATTATCGATGATAAGGGCCATATTCGGCCCCGGTGAGATGACTAAAAAAATGAAACAATGAAAAAGGTCAGTATTTGATGATTCATTTTACTTTTAGCTCTGAAATTAATTGATTTTCGAGATACAATTCTATTCTGTCAAACTGAGAAAGTTTTCCGACACCCTGTGGAGTGCCTGTGTATATGAGATCACCACGTCTTAGCTGAATGTAGTGACTTAAAAATGAGATTATCTTCTCAAAGCTAAAGATCATATTTTTCGTATTGCCAACTTGTCTTGTTTCGCTATTCAACTTCATTGCAAAGGTTATTGGGTTGTTTATTTTTTCCTTGTTTATGAAGTCAGAGACGTATGCAGCGCCTTTAAATCCTTTCGATAAAAGCCAAGGAAGCCTTTTTCCTTTCAGTTTTGTTTGCAAATCCCGCGCGGTGAGATCAAGACCTATTGCTACGGCATCATAGCATTCTTTTGCTTCTGCCTCCATGATCATGAAAGCGTCCTTTGAGATTTTGAGCACAATTTCAGTTTCAAAATGTATTTCTTTGGAAAAATCAGGGAGATAAATTTCATTACCTAAAACGAGTGAACTTTTTGGTTTGCTAAAGATAACGGGTTCATCTTCAACAACATTGCCTAGTTCATGAACATGTTCAACATAATTGTATCCAACACAGTAGATGTCATTTATCATGGGAGCCCTCCAAATTTTTTATTTTCTCTTTGTATAGGCAAGAGAAAACTTTGCAAACAACATTTTTTCTTATATCGCGTTTTGCGTTTTCTGGAAAAGAAGCATTATGTGGGTTGATGACTAACCACGATGACAGCTCTTCGCATTATCCTCTTTTGAAGAGTGCCCAATCTTATAGTCTTTGAGATTATTTTAATTTTGATTGCCAATTTTCTGAAATTACTTTATTACTTAAAGAGTGATTTTGCTCGTCTACGCAGCGATTAGTAGGGTCTGAAAGTCCTAAAGTTCGATCATAAATGAGCCCACTCTGTGGGTGTCTCGGAATTATGGGATATTTTTCTATGTCTAGGTGCTATGAGCACTAAAAGCAAAAATCTGTTTCGTATTCAATACTTTCAGGCTCTCGGAATACTAATGCGAGGGTGCTCGCACCCAGCGGGTGGAGCTTAAGAGTGAAAAGCAAAAAGCTACATTTTAACGGCATTTCTATAGGCAAAAAATCGCTTTCAAAGAAAAATGCTGGGAATGTCGTAAAAGCAATTAGGGCATCAATTAGGGATAACTTTTCAACAAATCCAAAAATATGAGAAAGTCTGTGATGGTTTAAAAGAAGCAGATCGTGGAAAACTTATTGTGGCATGTGGAACGGAGAAGATTTTTATCAGCTTTAAGATAGCACAACAAATAACCAGAACTGGCAAGCGTGTTTTGTTTTTCGTGCCTTTTCTGGCTTTGATGTCACAAAACGATAAGAGAATGGACACGCTATACAGAAGTGCCGTTTCGTTCCTTTGTGGTGTATTCTGATACATAAGTTGGCAAGCGTCGTAAAAACAAAGAAGCTGCTGCCGAACTCGATGTCTCAGATCTCGCTCTATCAGCTATCAACTGATGTTCAAAAGCTTTGAAAAAAAGCAAATAAAGTCTTAGTAAATGCAATGACCGTGGTGTTTGCTACTTACCAATTAATCCAAGTGATTGCGGATGCGCAAAAGAAATACGGTTTATCAGAATTTGATCTGATCATTTGTGAAGCAGCGCAGGTTAAGGCAGATAAAGTAGAACCTTTGGTTGTAGAAGCCAAGGAAGTAGCTGAGACTGCGAAGACAACAGCGGAAGAAGCGAAGAGTGTTGCGGAGCAAGCAAAAGAAGAAGCTGATACGACGAAGTAAGGGCTTGAAAGAGGTCAAGAGTTCATTAGACACGGCGACAGCAACGACAAATTCTGCGAATACAGCCGCCTCTGAGATAAAAGTGTTAGCGGAAGAAGCGAAGAGTGCATTGATAGAAGTTCAAGAGAAGGCACAGAGGAACAGTGACAGTCTTTCTGAACTTCAAAGTAAGGTAGGTTCTCTTTCCACTAATTTTTTAGAGGATGTGCGTTTTGATCAGCTTTACAGGCTTCTGGAAGCCGATCCGGAAAATAGAAAAGGTCTTTTGTGATCAATGAAGGGGCATGTTTTCGCGTTCATCATGGTGGTGAGAATGGGGATAGGTCCATCTTTTACCGCATTCCAGTGCGTGGAAGGATGACTTTTGACGAAGATCTTGAAGCAGGAAAGGATTATTATATATATCTCATCTTAAAAGATCAGACGAATGAGCTATCCTTTGAGCTTTCGCAAAATCCAACGGCTCCTGATGGCTATACAGAGGATAATTCTGAAAAGATCAGTGGATTTCATACGCTATGTGCGGATGTTGGTGAGATTGAAGGTCATCTCTTATCGGGTTATCAAGCGGGGGATGTTTTGCCCAATTCTGTTTGATGTTTAAATCACCGCCCACGTAGTAGTCCAGAAGGGATGGTTTACAATCCGTGGCATAATATTTGGGTTGATATTTATCTTCAATCAGGGACAGGTGTAAATGCAAAGTCGGCATATGGTGTTCCGATAACGAGCAATCGTAGCTATGCGAATCATGCCTTTGATTTTTGGTCTGTTAATAAGAGATTTTTGACGAGTGATGAGTTTTCGCCATGCATGTATGGAAGTAATCAAGCAACCAGTATTGTCGGCAATCAAGCGCCTTCTCCTAAGACGTCTGGAGGACACGTTGATACAAACAATAGACGGATGATTTCGCATATCGGTTGTGAGGATGGTTGCGGTTATGTTTGGCAATATTTGTCTGGTTGTTATCCCGTGACTAAATGGCATACAGGGGAGCAAGGAAGCAGTTTACGTGTAGACATAAATGTTATGTTGGGAGGAGGCGATTGGACTGGTGGCTCTAACAATGATCATCTTGTACGGAATTTTGCGCATTCTCGTTATGTAGAAGATGAAAAAATAGGCGCCCGTGGATGTAGCGAGCCACTTTATTATAATTAGCGCGAGATTGATTAGAACATCATTTTATCCAATCCCACTTTTGTGGGGCTTTTTTTATGGAGCGTCAGATGAGAAAGATATCGAAAGAAGGATAGGCACTTCATCGTGAAGTTTTAAAATCAAAGCTTTTTCTACTAAACTCATGATCTCAACCAGAGCAGCACAATCTTATCACTCATATTTTCATGCCTAGAAAATTGAGATAATGCCATCCATAAATCGCATAAGAAGTTAGTATTTACCTTCATTGCACACCTCCATGGATTTTTCTCTCAAACATGCCGCCAATCCTTTAGGTGTGATTTTTGTTGAAGGCAGCACCTTTTCTGTTCCATCCGGTTTTTGAATGGTGATGGCAGAACAGTCCATGAATCCTTTTTTGATTTTATCCTGATTAAAGGTAACAATGGACCACTTGGAGCACGTCGATACACCCAATCATTTTTACGCAAGTAATCTGTTAAATCCTTTGGTCTTATCTCCAACATCTTCGCGGCTTCAATCAAACCAAACAAACCATCAGAGCGTTTTAAGCCTTCTAAAGCTTTTGCTTTTGGTGCTAATTCTGAAATAACATAGTTTTTCTGCTTAATTTGATTTTGTAGATGATTTAAGGCGCCAAATAATACTTCGGGTTTGGAGTAATCAATTTGTGGAATAACTACTTGTCTTTCCAACTCTTTCCAACGGTCAATTATCTTTGCTCGTAAGGCAGTGCTGTAACTAGAAACAAGAATTAAGCATTCACGCTTTGGCAGGTTATAACAAGGGCGGCTTTCACCTTTGTTATCAAGGTAGTGCCCACCAAAATCAACCTCCTTAAATTTGAGGGCGTTAAGTTCTTCAAGCGTTTTCTTGATGTCACGCATAATATCGTCATGCCTTTTGCCACATAATTCAGTAATTTTAATAATGGTATTCATAAAGAATTCTTAGATGTTAGACGTTCCTTAATGACATTCTAAAAGAGTGCTGGGCACTAAGAAACACGGCATCTAGTCCGTCGTTACGCCTTTCCCCGAAGGGGGTATATGGCATAGCCACACCTGACAAAGCTATTATATGCATGTAGCACACAATGAGTTAAAGCTTTTAAATTGCGGAAGATTAGTTATTTCGGCAACTAATCCGCTAGTTGTTTTAAGGTGTTTTTGAGGCACCTGATTCGAAAATACCTATTACTATAGAATTTTCCAGCAACAAGAATTACTTTTTGCTAAGAAAACGTTTCACATATTGTACAGTGTACATATTGAAATTATTATTTATCAATGAGCTAAGTGTAAAATGTACAGTCAAATTGAAAATTCTGTCGTTAGCGATAGTTCGCACTAGTCTGCCCCGCAACGAAGCCAACCCGCTGGGAAGTACATTTTGAATTGATTTTATTGACTTTTTTATGGAAAAAACAAAACATAAGTGATAATCTGTTCTTAAAATTGCAATCAAAGTGTATAATACATAACTCATAAGGATATGGAATAGATAGATAAAGCTTAAGAACATAATTTAGCTTTTCTTGTTGGCAGCGTATTCTTGACGAGCAAGTTGGCACTGTATATTGGCAATTAATCTCTCATTAGCTTTTTTACAATAGCACTTGCAATTTCTGGCTTAGACATCACTTTAGCAATTGAAGGTCCTTCTTGTTTTGCAATGGGGAATTGATCTCCATCCGCTCTTTGAAATACATTACCATTCAGCTTTTTTAAATCAACACGCTTTGGAAAACTCCCATCCTTGATAAAAACATGGGCAAGATTTGTTTTTTTCCAAACAGTTGTGTAAGTCACGCCGCGTTTTGTTCTTTTGCTTTAAAAAATTTAAGAAGTATCGGTGTTCCAGAACGAATGATATCTATCTCAAGAAACCTTGCTGTCGCCTTTTCTTTAATATAAACACCTTGCTTAACACGCTTTGATTGGGCTGATGAGATGTCGGCAATTTGCTTTTCAGTAAAGCGTTCGACTGTTTTACTGCGGTGTTTAGAGCATTACGCAAAGCCCAATTAAGGCGTGGTGCTTGAAGACTGGTGAAGGTATCCTTTACCTGTTGAAGATACCATTTTGGGTAGATGATTAACTTCAACTTCTAAGCCTTTTTAAGAGTAGGTGTTGATGATTGAGAGACCTTAGATGCTTTTGGTTTTTCGAGAGAGGTTTCTTCAGTCATTGGTTCAGATGATGTTTGTGTGGCTTCTTGTTCTATCTGCTTAATTTGTTCAATTGCTTTGTCAGGCTTTGCTACCATCTTGGCCTCAACAAGAAGTTTTGCAGCATTGGCGCGCTTGAGACGTGCGTAGATCTGATTAGAAACTTCAACAAATGGATTATTGGGTGTTGATGGTTCAAAGCGAACAGTGCTTTTATTGTCGCCAACAACACACATTGGCTTAGTGATGACAGCTTTCATTATGGCTCCTTTTGAGTCATAATTAATGACATCATTAGTCAAATATTGATTTTTATTCTGTGAAAAATTGATTAGCCGATTGTCAACAGAAAAAATCATGATCTTATGCTTTTTTACTTTTTACCTAAAGTTGGTGTTTTTAAACATTAAAAATTGTAGAAAAAATTCAAGTAAGAAATGTTGATAACTTTGCTAAGACTTCGCCCATTACGCGCTACTATATCTAAAGAACGCGGTTGGTCGCAGCATATCACACCTGTTGTATGCAGCCCTGTTCCCACCAATGAAACAGCAAAGTCTGCTATTCTAGCAAAATTTCCTCCACTCGTAATGGGCAAAACAATGAGTGTTTTTGTTAAACGATTAAACGCCTCCGGTGACACAATCAGTACAGGATGCATTCATTTTTCTCATAGACAGAGGTTGGGTCAAGCGATACAAACCAAATTTACCCCGCTTCATTACAAGAGCTCTCTCCCAACAAGCTTAGTATCAAACCACTCTACATCTTTATCCGCAAAATCGTCCGAAGTATTACATTGGGCTAACAATTCTTCAAGAGTGTAATTTTGCGATATCTATAGCCAAACCCACTTGCATATTTCAGTAAGATGAAGAACATCAAGCAATGCAGGCGGTGTAGAGAGCATAACTGATCCTCCAACTTTACGTAATTTCGTTGTATGCATAAAACGCCCTCTCTAATATTATATAAAAATATAACATAAAGCCCATGATTCAATAGCTTTTTATGCTTTTGTGTAAATGTTTAAGAAGCGCATTTAGAGCAATACGCAATATACTCTGAATAAAGTCAATATTTTTTATCTCTCTGTTGATCTCGTCTATAAGAGGTTCGTAATTGAGAATGCTTTTCGGAATATCACCACCGTAAACCCATGCTTTTACTTGCGCTTTGGTGCTAAAATCCGCATTCTTAGGTGTTTTGTAATACTGACCACCATCAAACTTTTCACACTCTCTTGTGCCGTCTTCGTATTCGTAGAGGTTGTAAAAATACTCCTCTGTCTCATCCCCCATGGGGCATACCCACTGCCGTTGCAACAAACCTCTTTCCATGGGTTGTTTATGGTTTTTTAAGAATAGATGTTTTAAAATGAACATGCTTTAATCCTAATTTTACAAATTTGTCTATTTGCCTCAAATTTGACCGTACAGAGCGTTTTATATGATAGATTTTTTATCATAAAATCTTTAAATCACTCTGTACGGTGCCATTTTGTCGATTTAAATGCACATCCAATCACAAAATGATCAGCAATTTTCACTAGTTTGCTAACCTGCAATGTTTTTCACTTGCTTTTCAACCAACGTGAGTGGTCTTGAATTCTCTCTCATTGCCTTTTCTTTCAGCCTTTTTTCACGGGTGTTCAAAACAGCCTGGTGTACAAGATTGGCTTTTGTCAAAAGACTATTTTCCAAATCACGACATAATTTTACTAACTCACGAGTGTTTGGAAAAAACGTATCCGATAAACCTTCTACCTCATCGCATAAAATCCGTTTAACCGTTTTTATGAGTGACCACGCAGAAACACTTTCCAAAACCATTCCATAGGTAAGCGCCATACCTTCATGATCTGCCTGTTGCGAAATTTTTTGAACCACACGAAAGCATCCAAATTGCCTTGGTTATGTCCTCTTTACTCACTTTTATTGAAAACAATTCGTGAAGTTGATCACACGCTTCTAAGGCAATCGCTTCCTGCTGTTGTGTCAATGCTTGCCACTTTTCAAAACTAAAGGAAACTCCGGAGTTATCATCTCGTGAATGTGTTTCAAAGTGACCTCGAGGCCCGATATCAAGGATACTGTCTGAGATGCGTTCATCTACACTTTTTTGCCTTTGAGAGTGATTTCCATAGTTTTTTCCGTTCTCTAAATCCTCGATAGCTTTTTGCACCCAGTTGCGCCACATTGCTTTCCAATCCGTTTTGCGTGCATCTTTGCCTGTTCTAGCTTTCCAAAAATCTCGAAATTTTGCCATTTCGGCTTTGACACGCTCTGGAGGCAATCCCTCTTCGATTGCGAAATCATAAACAGGTTCGAAATCATCAGGGGTACGACAGCCACTGTCATTTCTAACCCGTTTAGCTTTTTCGTAATGTTCTCTTGCTCGTGAATGGAAGGTTGTTTTTCTACACCCGTTTCGATTTGCTCTGATGTGGTCTCAACAGCAGCAACCTCTGTTGGTTCGTCAACCTGTTCGTTTGTTTCTAAATTTTCAGAAGCAGTTTTTTTTGCTAACTAAAATGATAGTTTTAGTTTATATATATTCTTATTCTGTTTCTTTATAGCTTGGTTTTGCTTAGCGTTTGCTTCAGCAAAATCATTAAAGTGTTTTTATAGCGTTTTTTATTGTGCACCTTTTTTCCAGCCTCACTATGAATTTGCGATATGTGCACTTTTTTATCAGTAAAATCTTTTAGCTCTTCTTCAACGCGCGTATTCGACAAACCATTATCTTTCTCAATAAGTTTATCATTCTTTATGAGATATTCGACAATAGTTACAAACTTTTTTGCGAGCAATTGCAAGCGCGGGCAAGCATTTCAAAATCTGTTTTAATTGGTGCTTTTTTGTCATACATGCGAATGAAAAGCGTTATATAAATGCCCCTTTGCTCTCATGTCATTCCATCGATCTCACTGTTCCAGTCATTCAAAAGGAATCTTATCCATGGCATTGCATTAGACATGCGCATTTCCTTCTTTAACTAAATATAAAATTGCTAAAGCATTTGCTTCGTTGTCATCTTTTGGATTGTATCCTTTTGCACACACCGTCTTAATCATCTCTTCTTGTGAGGCATTGACTTTATCTATTGTGATTTTCATTTTTGTAAGCCATTGCTGAAAACGCAAATAGCGCATACTATCGCCTTTAAAACGACAAAATTCAAAATTGACAAGTGCTACTTGTTATACTGCTGTCTACACGAGAAATCGCCCAGCCTGTCTTAGATCTAGATCAAGGCAGAGAACGGTTTGTGTATTGATGATCATCTTCCCCCATGAAGGCTGTTGCGTATTTATATGTGCGCTATGACAGAGCGTGTTGTGATTGCCTGTCTTGAAAAAATGGTCGTGAGAAAGTACTTGAAACTACTTTTGGGCCAATTTTTTACTGCCATTCGAGGAAAAATAATCTTAGAAGCAGTTGATTTTCGAATTAACTCTTCTTGTTTTTGAATCACATCTTTTTGTACACGTATTTTTTCAGCTTCTTTATCTATTATTTTGTCTTTTGCATCTATCTCTTTTCTGAGCTTTTGCGTCGTTTTACAAGAGTCATGAAGAGTATAAGCCAATCCCAAATTAGCAATACTGATTGCCTCTCCATCCTATAAAGACGAGGAGGAGGTCAAAGTGCTAAAAAGGTACCTCAAAAAGCAGCAATGATTCGTATTTTAGTACCACCGCGGTGCCGTCTTATAGCGTTATAATAAAGTTACGAAAGGTGGTTTAGAAGGTGCTTTAATTTTTTTTGACTTTTAATAAATCATTGGAAAATAAGAGAGATTAAGATAATCTGGTGCGGACGGCGGGACTTGAACCCGCAAGGTCTTCGACCGGCAGATTTTAAGTCTGCTATGTTTACCGTTTTCATCACGTCCGCGATGTGAGTTCTCTCATAAGCTATATCTTTTATTGAATCAAGAATTAATGACAAAAGAAACATTTTTCATTTTTTAGTGAAATTTTGACTGACAATAGTTTCCTTTATCGATAGAAAAAGCTTTTATAATGTAAATAAAGTATGAAATGATTAGTGTTATGAGTCAATTTATTCAAGACGTCACAAAAGCTATGGTGGGATTGCATCACGTGTTTGCTGAAACACCACTTCAAAGAAATGATTTTCTTAGTCAAAAGTATGATGCAGAAATTTATTTAAAGCGTGAAGATTTAACACCGGTGCGGTCTTATAAGATTCGTGGTGCTTTCAATTTTGTTTCAGAAATGCTTAGCTGTATATCACCAGATTCTGCATTTGTTTGTGCTTCAGCGGGGAATCACGCGCAAGGGGTTTCTTTTGTTTGTCGTTATTTTAAACGTAAAGGCGTGATTTTCATGCCTATGACAACGCCACAACAAAAAATTGAAAAAACACGTATTTTTGGTAAAGAATTCATTGATATTCGTTTGGTTGGTGAAACATTTGATCAATGTTATGAAGCTGCGCAATCCTTTGTCGTAGAGAGCGGTGGTGTAATGGCTCCACCTTTCGATGATATTCGCATTATTACAGGGCAGGCAACAGTGCTTTGTGAAGCTGCTTTACAATGGAAAAAACTCAATGGAGAAAGTGAGCCAGATTTGATGATTGTGCCGGTAGGGGGTGGTGGTTTGGCAAGTGGAGTGAGCAAGTTTTTACATGAATATGGTTGGAAAACAAAGCTTCGTTTTGTTGAGCCGCAAAGAGCTGCAAGTTTGCTTGCTTGTTTGGAGAGTGGAAAACGCGTCAAGCTTGAAAGCATTGACACTTTTGTAGATGGTGCTGCTGTGGCTGAAATTGGTGCTCTAAACTATACAATTCTAAAGCAATTTCCCCCTGATTCTGTCATTACGGTTCCTGAAAACCGCGTTTGTTCTACGATGGTTGAAATGCTTAATGTTGAAGGTGTGGTTCTTGAACCGGCTGGTGCTTTATCGATTGATGCGCTTAACAGTATTCCTCCTCAAGAGTTAAAGGGGAAAAAAATTCTTCTCGTTATTTCAGGAGGTAATTTTGATTTTGAGCGTTTGCCAGAAATTAAAGAGCGTTCTTTACGTTTCCAAGGGCTGAGAAAATATTTTATTTTTAGTTTTCCGCAACATCCTGGTGCATTGCGTCATTTTCTTTCCACATTATCATCAGATGATGATATCGTACGTTTTGAATATCTTAAAAAGTCAGCGAGAAACTTTGGTTCTGTATTGGTTGCGATTGAAACAAAAAAATACGGTAATTTTTGTCTTTTAGAGGAAAAATTTCAAGCGTTAGGTTGGCGTTATCGTGATATTACTGATGATCAAACGTTATTTGATTTTGTTATTTGAGAAACTGAAATTTTACTAAAACAAGAAGTATAATGATGAAACCTATTTTTTATTCGGTGCTGAGTCTATTTTTCTTTTTGATTGTTAATCAACAGAGTTTAGCATCTCAGCCAACAATAGTACAAAAAGATGAACTTTCAAGAGTCGTTGTTGATGTTAATAATGCTATAAAAAATGGGGATTTTATGCCTATTTCTCGTTATATGCCTGAGCGGCTTTATAAAGAGATGGCACATCGATTGAATACAACAGAGAGTGCTTTACGTAGTGATTTTCTTCAACAGTTGCATAAGAAATTTGAGGGGTTGCCTTCTGGTGCTTATTATTTAGATAAAGAAAATATAGAGTATTTACAAACTGATAACGGTACTTTGTATGCTTTAATTCCAACAGTTCTTGAGATGAAAGATCGCATCATTCAATATAAAACTTTGGCGATTTTTGATAAAAACCAATGGTATTTAATTTATGGCGGTCAAAAAACTTTACAAAATCCAGTTTTTCTCGAGATTTATCCTGATTTTATCAAGGTACATTTACCGATGGACACAATCATCAAAAAGTAAACGATCTAAATATTGTTTTTATTCATGATAAATGTATTTCGTAAAGTTCTTGCTTTTTTATCATAATCCAAAGATAATAGAGGTGAAGGCATTTAGGCTGGTTTGTTGGCTTTTTGTAAAGTGAAGTTTATACGCCTTTATCTTGATTTCAAGGTGTTCATGAGTTGCGCAAGCCGCTTTTTAGGCGTTGCTTCATTTAAAATGTCAGGGATTTCTCTTGCGCGGATTCTTGAGTGGAGAGTTCAGATGGTTACTTCTTTTGAGTTCTTCAGCTAAGGAAAGATTTTATTTTGCCTATAAAAGAAGAAAATGTTTTTACAAAGTTAGGTTTGCCTACTCTTTTGATTAAAAATTTACTCATTGCTGGGATGAGTAAACCTAAACCTATACAAGAACAAGCTATTCCAGTTATGTTGAAAGGACACGATATTTTAGGTGTTGCTCAGACAGGTTCTGGAAAAACCTTGGCATTTAGTTTGCCTATTTTAAGTCAGATTTTGGCTTTAGGTGATAAACGCTGCCCTAAAACTGCACGCGCTTTGATTTTAGCTCCAACGCGTGAACTTGCTGTTCAGATTGATGAAACGATTCGCACTGCGGCGAAAGGAGCACATCTTTCAACATGTCTTATTTTTGGGGGCGTATCACGTTTAAAACAAATTAAACGTATGGAAGCAGGTGTGGATGTTTTGATAGCGACTCCAGGGCGTTTGAGAGATCTTGTTCGTGAAAAGTGTGTTGATCTTTCCCAATCTCGTTTTTTGATTTTGGATGAAGCAGATCGTATGTTGGATATGGGGTTTATTCATGATGTTAAGCAAATTGCAAAGCTTTTGCATCAAGAGCGTCAGACAGCACTCTTTTCTGCAACAATGCCGAGGGAAATTGCTGTGCTTGCAAAATGTTTACTCAATGATCCGGTTAAAATTGAAGTTGTTCCTCAAGGTACTACGGCTGTAGAGATTTGCCAAAAATTATATTGTGTTCCTACGAATGAAAAAAAGAGTGTTTTAAGTAAACTTTTGACAAATCCAGCTTTTGATTCGGTTATTGTTTTTACTCGAACTAAACATGGGGCAGATGCTGTCACACGTAGTTTAGAAAAGGTAGGATATTTAGTCGCAACAATTCATGGAAATAAATCACAAGGTGCTCGCCAGTCTGCTTTAAAAGCTTTTCGTGAAAGATCTGTGCAGATCCTAGTGGCAACAGATATTGCTGCACGCGGTATTGATATACCAGGGATAAGCCACGTTATTAATTACGACTTACCAGATGAATTTGAAAGTTATGTACATCGTATTGGTCGTACAGGACGTAATGGCGCATCTGGTGTAGCACTTACGCTTTTTGATGAGAAGGTAGAAAGGTCCCGCTTGCGTGCTATAGAGCGCTTGATTCGTATGAAATTGGTGGCTGAGGCTGTTCCAGAACAATTTGCAGCGTTTCCAGAAAAGCCAATTGTACGAGAAAGTAAAGAAAAAGAAAACGATAAGGAACGCCGTTTTAAAAAATCTAAACGTCAAAAACAGTTTTTAGGTCGAAAAGATGATACCGCACAGTTGCAGCGGAAGAATTCTTCACCTCAAAATGAGAGGCATAAAAAAGCAAAAGCAGTAGTAAAGCGTGCAAAGCCTCTTCGTTTTCGAAAATCAGTTAAGAGGGCTGCTTAGATAAAGTCTTGAAAAAAGATCATGTACTGGAGATTTTTTACTTTTGTTGATTTATTCTCAATTGAAAAGAGCTATAAAATACTCTTGTCAAAGTAAGAAGATCCTTTAGAGGTTTTCATTTTTTAGAAATGAAAACTTCTAACTTTTTGGATTTATTAAAAATCTTTATTGTAGAGGTAATTATTTATTTGCTTTATTCCTATTTTTTTAAATGGGAATAAAAGTAGATTTTATTTATATAAAACTATTTTTATAAAGGATGTGTTTTATCTTTAATGATAACTTTTAATTTTAAAAATTGATGTCTAATAATAACTCATTGTTTTATATATTTAATAATTCATTATATCGTATTTTTTCATTTTTAAGTTATTTATGCGGATCAATCAAAAGTATTCGCTTGCACGTTATGTGTGAAGTTGTCATATAAATAAACATTTGAAAAATAAATAAAATAATTTTTATAAACTCTTTCAAAGGCAATGGGGGATTGCTGAGATTGAGAGTTGGAAAATAGTATGATGGTATGGCTTTTATTATAAATAAAGATGGGGCTGATCAATCGATTTCATTTTATACCATTTACGGGGGTGTCATTGTGAAAGAGTCTTGGGGGATTTAAGAGATATCTCTTTAAAAAAGCATGTGACTGCATAATACAATAGCGAGAATGTCATGATTTCTGAAGGCTTTCTCAAGATTCTTAACAATTTAGCTCGTTATCTTGGTTTTTACTGTAAAACACTATTATTTGGGGGGATATAAAGTATTTGGGGGCTATAAAGCCTATAAGATTTTATGTATTAAATGTTTTATGACAGTGTGGTGAACAAGGCAAGGTTGTTTGTAAAGCGTTGAAGTGGCTAGCAGGAGGCAACCTATTAGATAAGACGTTGGAGTGTTTACAGACTTGTTTTATGTTTTTTGCTTTTAGGATGGGGAGGAGGTTATGTGGGGTGTATGGAGATAATATATGACCTTGATTATTGTTTCTTCCATTTTTCAAAATGATTGCTTCATGAGCACGTTTTTAAGTTTAATTTCTTTATTGAGTATAAATCATTCTTTCTTTGGAAAAAAAATATGAGACAGTTTCATTGCTGATGGAGCTTAATAATTCATCTTTGATGAAAGAAATCGTAATTTATAATTTATAATGTGCAAATAATTGCAGTGCCCTCTTATAGAGGTGCGGTGGTTTGAGAAAAGTAATCTTATTTGTGCTATTTTAAAATGAATCAATAGTTTTTTGCGTTCATTGCAAAAAACACATCCCGTAGGATATTGCGTTTCTACTTTATTGTAAAAATCCTATTCCATTACTTTTATTAACGAATCCCTCATGTCTAAAAACTTTAGAAAAAACAATAAACTACGTGGAATAAAAGAAAAGTGGCTCCCCGGGCCGGATTCGAACCAGCGACCAACCGGTTAACAGCCGGTTGCTCTACCGCTGAGCTACCGGGGAATGGTGCCCAATCATCTCGTTGAAAAGGCTATAGCAAAGCAATACTGATTTGCAAAGGATAAAATTACTTTTTTTAAAAAAATATGATAAATTGTGTAATAAGAGGAAAAAAGGCGAGAGAATATTTCTACACCTTGACGGATGCGTTGCCTTCCCTTATTGAAACCTTTATGTTTGTTGACGAGGCCTCGTGGCGGAATGGTTACGCAGAGGACTGCAAATCCTTGTATCCCGGTTCGATTCCGGGCGAGGCCTCCAGCCGATTTTAAACGAAACGGCTTTTAAGGGAGATGAGGTATAGGAAAATAGATTATTTCCCTCTATTCTTGTGAAGACACTTTTGTATGAGAGATTATACAGTTAAAATCTAATTGTTGACTGTAGTATCCTTTTTTGTAACGCCCATAGTTTAAGAGATCTTTATCCCTTATTGTCGCTGTTTTGTTTGTTTTTTGTAGGTTAGGAGAAAATATTCGTTATGGTTGCAGATTTTGCTGAGCTTCGTCGCAAAATGGTTGACAATCAAATTCGTACAGTCGATGTAACGGATTTATCAGTTCTTGAAGCCTTTTTAACGGTATCTCGTGAAGATTTTGTATCGGAAGATATGAAAGTGTTAAGTTATCTTGATACTGATATTGTTCTATGTCCAGAGCAAGATGGGGTTCCTGCACGCTATTTGATGAAACCTGCGTCTCTAGCGAAATTACTACAGCTTGCCGCTGTAAAATCATCAGATGTTGTTTTAGATATTGGTGCAAATAGTGGTTATTGTGCAGCGTTGCTTGCAAAACTTGCAGGGTCTGTGATTGCGCTGGAAAGTGATAAATCTCTCTTTGAACGTGCTCTTGAAGCTTTAGAACGGAATCAATGTGATAATGTGGTTGTCGTTCATGGTCCATTAGAGAAAGGATATGCCGTTGAGGGACCTTATGACGTGATTTTCATTGAGGGATCTGTTGATTTTATTCCTCAAGGTATCTTTGATCAAATGAAAGACTGTGGACGTCTTGTTGTGGTTGAAGGGCATGGAAATGCTGCTGTTGCACAAATCTATATAAAAGAAGATGGGATCATCTCGGCTCGTCGTGCTTTTAACCTCGCTGTAAAGCCTCTTCCTTGTTTTTTCAAAACACCTGGTTTTGTGTTTTAGTGCTTGTTTGTTTTGTGAATAAAAGATAATTTTGTAATTTATTTGGGGTTTGTTATTGTGTGTATTATGTTTAGAGTAAACAAGAAGTTTCAGGCGTGTTTATTGCTGGTGTTGAGTGTTTTTCTATCAGAGGCTGTTTGTGCTGAAACATTGATGGATGCCTTTTCTAAGGCTTATAAATATAATGCTAAGTTGAATAGTGAACGTGCAGCTGTGCGTATATCCAGTGATGATGTTGTCATTGCGCGATCGGGGCTATTGCCACAAGTTGAGGGAGTTGGGAACTATGGGCGCAATAAGTCTTTTACAGGTCCTTATGTCACTTCTGGATCTATAGGAGTGAGATTAAATCAAAGATTATTTGATGGTTTTATCACGCAAAATATCTTTTCTTCAGCTCAAGTTAAGTTGCAGGCTCAGCGTGAATATCTTCGTAATGTTGAACAAAATACGTTTCTGGAGGCGGTGACCGCTTATGCTAATGTCTATCACGCACGTCGTGTTGCCGATCTTCGGAGAGAAAATTTGGCAGCTCTTGAGGAACAAGTTCGTTCCAATAAAGCAAAATTTGATGTGGGTGAAGGAGGGCATGTTGATCTTGCTCAAGCTCAAGCTGCACGTTCCGTGGCGGTTTCAGAGCTGAGTCTTGCTCGTGCTGATGTAAAAGCAGCAGAGGCAGTGTATCGACAAGTTATTGGTTCTGATCCTGAAAAGTTAAAACGCCCACCTGTAGCCAAAGATTTTCCCGTCAACCTTGATATGGCTTACCAAATGAGCGTTGTGATGCATCCAGCAATCCTTTATGCTAAATATTTAGTCGATGCGAGTGTTTATAATGTAAAGGCGAAAGAAGGGGCATTGCTCCCTAAAGTTGATTTTTCTGCAACTGCATCTTATAATCGAATCTACAGCGGGGTTGGAGAAGATGGCATTTCTAAATCGATAGTGTTGTCAGTAAGTGTCCCAATCTTTGAAGGAGGGCGTACGTCTGCGCAAATTCGCCAATCAAGGGAACAGCTTGGACAGGCGCAGCTTCAACTCGATTTGGCGCATAGTAATACGCGACAAGCACTTACTTCTGCTTGGTTTCAGTTGGAGGGCGCACGCTCATCTGTTATTGCTTACCGTGAAAGTGTTCGTGCTGCTGAAATTGCTCTGAAAGGTCGTGTTCAAGAAAATCGCGTAGGGCAAGCAACGACGCTGGATGTTTTAAATTCTCGTACTCTATTGATTAATGCTCAGATTGCGCTTGCAATGGCAGAGCGTAATGCTGTTGTGGCGAGCTATAGTGTTCAATCTTCTATTGGTAAATTGACTGCAAGTTATTTAGGTTTAAAAACAATTAAATATATCCGATAATACATAAAAGTATCTCTTTGAATCTTATTAAATTATTTTAGTTTTTAAAAGCTTAGTAAATCAACAATTGAATATGTTGAAAGATATTGCGGCGAGATATTATTTTTATAAGTGTAGAAAACTGTGTGTAGCGCCCTCTTTATGACAAGCATATTTGAAAATATCGTAGGAGGCATGTTGATCTTATAATTCTTTTGCATACACTGAAAATATGATTCTATTTGTTGTTGCGTCTTTGAGAGGTTGTAAAGTATGGTACAGAGTTCAAGCGTGTTACGTGAGCCAAGTATGGATGAAATTTTAACATCTATTCGTGAAATAATCGAAGAAAATGCGGTTCAATCTGATCACTTTTTAAATGAAGATGTTGCAGTGAATGCTTCAGAAGTGGCATCCGAGGGTATTTATGATACAACCTTATCGGTTGATGATGCTATGAAAGCTTTAGCTGATCGTATTGGTCTTTCTTCTGAAAATCAAGGAGGGAAGATAACGCAAGAGAAAGAGGATATAGAGGCAGAAAATAATACAGTTGGTATGGATATGCAAAAGATGAAGCTTTCTTCTGAAGAACGGAATTCTGTTTATAAAGCAAAAGAATATGAAGATGAGATAAGGAAATCACAGTCAGACGCTGGAAGGGATGGTCATGTGGAATTGTCTGCATATTGTATTTCTTCTGCAGAAAAGATTGCAAAGGATGTGTTGCGTCCTGCTATAGCAGAATGGTTACAGTCTAAATTGCCTATTTTGCTGGAAGATATTTTGCGTGAAGAGATTATGAAGGCGATTAAAAAATCGTCTTAATTATTTTTACATTATTTTTATGTTTTTCATTTTATGAGAATTTTGTCTGCGATTTTGCGAGCTCTCTAGTGAATGGCTGAGATTCACGAGATTCTGATCAGGTTTTGATCATATATTGTGTTTTTCAGCGGCGTTATGGATGGATAGAATGTTAGAAAAAAACTATGATGCTGCCTCTATAGAGCAACGGGTTGCAAAGAGATGGGAGACTCGTGGGGCTTTTAAAGCGGGAGCTGGTTCTAAAAGCGGTGCAGAACCTTTTTGCGTTATGCTTCCTCCTCCTAATGTTACGGGCTCACTTCATATGGGGCATGCGCTCAATACGACAATTCAAGATATAATAGTTAGATTTCAGCGGATGCGTGGCAGAAATGTGTTGTGGCAGCCTGGTATGGATCATGCTGGGATTGCTACGCAAATGGTAGTGGAGCGTCAACTTGCAGAACGCCAAGAGCCAACGCGTCAAGAAATGGGGAGAGAAAAGTTTATTGAGCGTATTTGGGAATGGCGTTATGAAACTGGAGGCGTTATTGCAAACCAGTTGCGTCGCCTTGGGGTTTCATGTGATTGGTCGCGTGAGCGGTTTACAATGGATGAGGGGTTGTCGCAGGCGGTTCGTGAAGTCTTTGTCACGCTTTATAAGCAAGGGTTGATATATAGGGATAAGCGCCTCGTCAATTGGGATCCTAAATTGTTGACAGCTATTTCAGATCTTGAAGTTGAGCAAAAAGAAGTTCAAGGACGTTTGTGGCACTTTAGATATCCACTTGAAGGTAAAATTTTTGATCCAAATGATGCGACAACTTTTATAACAGTGGCGACAACACGACCAGAAACAATGCTTGGTGATACAGGAATTGCTGTTAATCCTGAAGATGAGCGTTATAAAAATCTTATCGGTAAAAATGCTCTTTTGCCGCTTGTTGGTCGTAGGTTATTAATTGTTGGTGATAGCCATGCTGATCCTGAAGCTGGAAGTGGTGCTGTAAAAATCACACCAGCTCATGACTTTAATGACTTTGAAGTAGGACAGCGTAATCATTTACGCTTGATCAATACTTTTACCCAGCAAGCCGAGATTTTTCTTCGTGAAAATGAAGCATTTTTCGATGGTTTGATTTTATCAGATGAATTAAAAATGTTAGTAGAAAATCTCGATAAATCTGATCGTTTTGTTGCTCGCCAGAAGATTGTTTCTTTGATGGAAGAACAGGGATATTTAGCTTCTGTTGATGATCATACCCATATGGTTCCTCATGGAGATCGCAGTGGTGTCCCTATTGAGCCTTTTTTGACGGATCAATGGTATGTTCATGCTACTGAATTAGCAAAGCCAGCGATAGAGGCTGTTCAACAAGGCAAAACGCAGTTCGTTCCCGATAACTGGAAAAAGACGTACTTCAATTGGATGGAAAATATTCAACCTTGGTGCATTTCTCGCCAATTATGGTGGGGACATCAGATTCCTGCTTGGTATGGTCCTGATGGAACGGTTTTTGTTGAAAAAAGTGAAAAAGAGGCTTTAGATTCAGCTTTTGCTCATTATGGTGAGGTTGTTGAATTAATCCGTGATCCGGATGTTTTAGATACTTGGTTTTCATCAGCTCTTTGGCCTTTTTCAACATTAGGATGGCCAAATAAAACGACTGAATTATCTACTTTTTACCCAACATCTTTATCTGTGACAGGATTTGATATTATTTTTTTCTGGGTTGCTCGTATGATGATGATGGGACTTCACTTTATGGGTGACGTTCCTTTCCCAACGGTTTATGTGCATGCTCTTGTACGGGATCAAAAGGGTGCAAAGATGTCAAAATCAAAGGGAAATATTATTGATCCCTTAGAGCTTATTGATCAATATAGTGCTGATGCACTTCGGTTTACTTTAGCTATTATGGCAGCACAAGGTCGTGATGTAAAACTTGATGTTTCCCGTATTGCTGGTTATCGTAATTTTGCTACGAAATTGTGGAATGCTACCCGATTTGCACAGATGAATGGTGTGAAGCATGATCCAACTTTTAAACCAGAACAAGCAAAATTGCCGCTTAATCGTTGGATTTTAACAGAGTTATCTAAAACAATTTCAGCAGTTACGACTGGTATTGAACACTATAAATTTAATGATTCAGCTGCCACTCTTTACCGTTTCATTTGGAATACATTATGTGATTGGTATTTGGAGCTTCTCAAACCTATTTTTCAGGGGGAAAATGAAGATGCTAAAAATGAGGCTCAAGCTTGTACTGCTTGGGTTTTAGATGAAGTTTATAAACTTCTTCATCCTTTTATGCCTTATATGACGGAAGAGTTGTGGTCTCTTACAGAAACGCAAGCCATCAAACGTGAGGATATGCTCGCATTGACAAAATGGCCAGAGGAAACATTGATAGATGAAGAAGCTGCTGATGATATTAATTGGCTTATTGATGTCGTCACGGGGATTCGGTCTGTACGTTTTGAAATGAATATTCCAGTGGCGACACAAGCACCTCTTGTTGTTGTCGAAGGAGGGGAAGTAACGCGAGAGCGTGTGAAGCGTTATGATGCACTTCTTAAAAAATTAGCGCGTATTGAAGTTATTGATTTCTCTGATAAAGTTCCGGAAGTATCGGCACAAATGATTTTGGGAGAGGCTGTTTTTTGTTTACCATTAGGACAGTTGATTGATTTGGAGGCTGAACGTGTTCGTTTAAGGAAGGATGTCAGTAAAATTGAACAAGATATTGAAAAAATATCGCTTAAGTTAAACAATCCCCAATTTATAGCAAATGCAAAAGCAGAAATTGTTGAGCGTGAACGGAACAGGGTTGTAGAACTGCGTGCAGCGCAGAAGAAGATATTTGTTGCTTTAGAGCGGTTGGATTGATTTCAACTTTTTATTTTTTGATGGATGATTTCATACCATTAGGGCTGGTGTAGATCTTCTTTAAAGAAACTTTTTCTTTTGTTAGTTTTTCATGAACGATCATAAAATCTCTACTGAAATCCATTGTTTTATGTTTATCATTAAAGGAACATCTTTTAAGGTACTCGAGCCTATTTCACGACGGAAATCATGAATGCTATAACGGTAAATCCATTGAGCTCCCCTTCTTTATGCTTGTGAAGTAACAAGCGCCGGGGGGGGGCACCATTCTGTCCAATATCCGGACAACCCTTAGCTCAAACCGTTCGTAAGAGGCATTTTTAGTTCTTTCTTACACAGAGTTTTTATCCACATAGCTCTCTCTGCTTGTAATGTGCAAGCGGATGGTTTTGATTGATTTAACATGGAACAGGTTTGGAATGAGAGAATCTTGCGATATTCGAGGTCCTCATTCAATATGCAAAAAGGTAAATTATCATTATAAATCAAAACATTGTTTTATTTCTGTAAAATATCATCATTTAGAGTAGCAATATAAGGCATGTAAAATTACACATGTGGTATTTTTTTGTATGTAGTGGTGAGTATTCTGAGGTAGAACTTGTGTGTAAAGTATGAAGTAACCCCATGTGAAATGATGTCAGGTGCAATCCGTTAAACAAAAAGCTTGTATTGTTTATAGATTGACGGAGACAAAAAACTTCATCTTTAAGGTGGTAAGGCAGTCGTGAAGTTATAAGTTAACTATCATCATTATATTTATCCATCTTTTGTATTGTTTTTTATATTTAAACGCTTACCATTCATCATGTATTCTCTTCATTCTCAAGTTGCTGTTTAATACACGTTATTTTATTGAACGATTTTTACTCATACGTATAAAATTTTAAGATCGATAAAGCTTAGAATGTTAAAGGATGTGTTACAAAATATAGAATGATGATTTATATTTAAAAATCAATTTGTTGTATATAAAAATGGATACTTAATTTTATCGAACATTTTGGATGATTTTTATCTATTTGTCTTTTTTTTTTAAATTTTTACTTTAAAATCGCGTATGCTTCTTACTAAGAAAAAGAGTTTAAATATCTACAAAGAAATTTGTAACAGATATAATCATTAAAATTGAGATAGGAGGGAAATGGTTAATAGGTTTCAGATATGGAAAAAAGTCACGATTGTTGTGATTTTAGGGGGGATTCTTTTCGACTGTTTATGTAATAGATGTCAATAGCTTGCAAGAAGCGAATGATGGTTCGTTTTATTTTTTTAAACGTGGCATGTCTGCTTATAAAAATGGGCATGTAAATCAGGCTATTGTAGCATTACGTTGTGCTGCTAAGAGAGTCCATATTGGTGCGAATTGGAAACTTGGCTCTATCTATGCAAACGGTGATGGTGTCCCTAAAAATGATTATAAGGCATATAATTTTTTTGCATATATTGTTGAAAAAGGTGCTGATCTTGGTTCAGAGGATGAAAGTTATGTTTCTGATGCATTGGTTAAACTTGCGAGATATATAAAAAAGGTATTCCTCAATCACCTGTGAAACCTGATCCTTCTTATGCTGTTCATCTTTATATGCAGGCTGCGGTAAACTATGGAAATCCTAAAGCTCAGTATCATTTAGGAAAAATATTTTTAAAGGGAGAGGGAAGGGAGAAGAATCTTATACAAGCAACACGATGGTTTCAACTTTCAGCAAAAAAAGGAAATCCTTCTGCCCAAGCAATGCTTGGAAATATACTGCTTCAAGAAGGAAAAATTGTCCGTGGGGCAGTAATGTTAACTGCTGCCTATGAAAAAGCTAACGTAAAAGACAAAAATTGGATTCATCCTTTGCAAGAACAGGCTTTTGCTCTTTGTAATGAATCTGAGAGACGTACAGCAATTTCACTGGTTGCTGAGATTTTAAAGAATAACAGTTTTTAAACATCTGATTGTAATATTTTTACATTCTCTTATCTTATATTAAACTCTGTTTTCTTGTATACAAGTTCATAGTAAAGATAGCTTTTTTTGATAATCTAATGGCTAATGATTTAGGATTTTAGACAAAAATTCTTGCGTTCTCGGTTTTCTTGCTTGCGGATCAGAAAAAAACTCTTTAGATGAACAGTCTTCAAGAATTGTTCCTTGATCTATGAAAATAACACGCTCAGAGACTTTTTGTGCAAATCCCATTTCATGGGTTACACAAATCATCGTCATACCTTCTTCTGCTAAGCTAATCATGACATCGAGTACTTCACCTACCATTTCAGGATCTAGAGCAGATGTTGGTTCATCAAAAAGCATGACAAGTGGATCCATAGTTAAGGCACGTGCAATAGCAACACGTTGTTGTTGCCCTCCAGAAAGTTGACCAGGATATTTATCTTTGTGTTCAATGAGGCCAACGCGCTCAAGATATAACAATCCACGTTCAAGTGCTTCTTTTTTGCTTCGTTTTAGGACTTTGATTTGTGCAATTGTCAAATTTTCTGTGACAGATAAATGGGGGAAAAGCTCGAAGTGTTGAAACACCATTCCTACCTGACTTCGCAATTTAGGCAGATTCGTTTTTTTTGAATGAACAGGTATTCCATTAATCCAAATTTCACCTTTTTGAAAAGGGACGAGAGCGTTAATAGTTTTAATGAGTGTTGACTTTCCTGAGCCTGATGGACCACAAACGACAACGACTTCTCCTTTATTAATGTTGGTTGTACAGTTTTTAAGGACTTTAATTTCGCCATACCAATTAGAAACATTTTTTATTTCGATCATATGATTAGACATTTTTTTTCCTGTTAGCGAATAATGGATACTTTTTTTTGTAAATACAAAACTATTTGTGACAGTGTAAAACAGATAACAAAATAGAAAATAGCTGCTAAGATATAAGCTTCTTGCTTTACACCAAAATTATTAGCAGCAATATCAAAACCATTCAAAAGGCTATGACCACTGATGGCATAAACAAGGGTTGTATCCTGAAAAAGGATAATAACTTGTGTTAAAAAGACTGGAAGCATATCTCTAAAGGCTTGAGGAAGAATGACAATGTACATACTTTGCCAATATGTCATTCCAAGAGCTTGTCCTGCATATTTTTGTCCTTGCGGAACTGAATTGATTCCAGCACGCATAATCTCAGCAAAATAAGCCGTTTCAAATGCGGTAAAGGTAATGAGTGCTGATTTATTTGCACCAATGGATATACCGGTTAAAAAAGGCAGAAGCACGAAAAACCATAAGATAACCATCACAAGTGGTATTGAACGCATAGCTGTTATGTAACTGATTGCAAACCAAGAAAGAAGTTTTATGGAAGAAAGGCGCATCATTGCTAAAAGTGTGCCGAAAACAAACCCCAATATCGTTGCAAAAAGAGTTAGAAAAACGCTAAAGAGTAAACCTGATAAAATGTAAGAACGAAATACATCAAAGGTAAAAAAGGAAAAATCAAAGTCGGAAAAATTGAAAGGAAAATAAAGTCCAAACTGAGAGCTTATGAAATTCATCATATTCAAATTCCCTTTATTTGAAAATTAGGAATTTTGAGTATTTGTTCAATGACTGTCATCACAATGAATACGAATAAGGCTATTAGAATATAAAGGATCGTAACAAGTAAATAATTTTCGTAAACATGGCTTACCTCTTCAATTGCTTGGTATTGAAATTGCATGAGCTCATTTATTGAAACGGCGAATGCTATAGACGAATTTTTCACAATCCCCATTGCTTCTGAAGTAAGAGGTGGCATAATTGCACGTATAGCACGTGGTAGTATAATATAGCGATAACTTTGATAAGTTGTAAACCCCATTGCCATAGCAGCATAGCGTTGTCCAGAAGGAATCGCTTCAATGCCTGAACGAACCTGTTCAGCAATGCGTGCAGATGTAAAGAATCCCAATGCGCACGTTATTAAGAGAATGGGGGAAAATTTCATCGCTGGTGGATAAATCTTCGGAACAACAAAATACCACAAAAACACTTGTACAAGGAGGGGAATATTACGCATAATCTCTACCCAAATAGTACCGATAGTGCGAAATATATAATTGATTATGGATGTTTTGGGTAAAGTGCGCATTGTTCCTATAATAACACCACACAATACAGCTAAGATAAGTGAAGTGATAGACAATATAACCGTATTTTTAAAGCCATCGAGAAGTGTATCTAAATAGGTATGGCTCACACCGGGAGTTCCCAAGCATCCTGTTACGAATGTTTGAGTAAGGTCATCTCTACAAAGGAAAGAAAAGTCCATTAATTGATATTCCCTCAAATTAGTCATTCACAAATAGGGCAATAAACCAAGCGCATCTACATAGGCCAAATTTATTAAAAAGTGAATTAAAATATAAACTACACTCAATTTCAAAAGAGTGTGGTTCTTCTTTATTAAATTCTATAAATCTTTTTCTGCGTAGCTTTCTCGAGGCTTATTATTTGGGTGATCCCAAGCATATCTTGTTTGTTTTGACAAGGGAAGGTTCATAACAGTGTTAGCAGGTGGGATCGGTTTCATAAACCACTTATTATAAAGCTTTTCCAGTGATTCATCTTTAATCTGACGTACGATACTATCGTTGATTGTTTGTTCAAATTTTTTGTCATTTAATCTGAGCATACAGGCAATAGGTTCGACTGAAAGTACAGTATCAAGAATGACATAATCAGATGGATTCTTTGATTTAGCAATATGTCCAGCAAGAATTGAAGCGTCCATGACAAAAGCATCTGCCTTACCAGATTCTAATAATAAAAAACTATCTCCGTGATCTTTCCCCTTTAAAACTTTAAACTGAATGTTTTTTGCACGTTTATTTTTACGAATAAGTTGAACAGATGTTGTACCGGTGGTCGTTGCAACTGTTTTTCCATTTAAATCCTCAAGAGATTTAATGTTAGAGTTTTTCTTTACAGCAATCCGAACCTCTTCAATGTATGTCGTATAAGCAAATGCTGCTTCTTTACTGCGGGCAATATCATGTGTTGTTGAGCCGCACTCAAAATCATAGGTTTTATTTTTTAAGAGAGGAATTCTATTTTGAGAAGTGATGGGAAGATAATGAATTTTAATTGGTTTACCAATTTTTTTTGAGATATCATCAATGATCCGTTCTGCCATTTCTGTATGAAAACCTACATATTTATTATTACCAAGGGCGTAGGCTAAACCAGATGATTCACGGACACCTAAAGTAATTTCACCTGTTTGTTTTATTTTTTCAAGAGTATCATGTTCAGCATGCGCGAAACTTGAGAATCCAATGGCCGTTGCTGCAATAAGCATTAATAATGATTTCTTCATTTATGTCCTCCATTCATTTATTTTTATTTTATTTGCTTAAGATATACTGTTTATATGCTGTAGCATAGTTATTATTTTTGAGTGGAATTTTTTTGTTGTCTCATGAAATGAGGATTTTACTTTCTTAATTGATATTAAGGTGAATCCAAACAGGAACGTGGTCGGATGGTTTTTGATATCCCCTTACTTCTGTTTGGCTATGAGCGCAAATTAATTGATCAACAGCTTCTGGTGATAATAATAAATGATCAATGCGAATCCCATTATTCTTAGGCCAGGCACCTGCCTGAAAATCCCAAAAACTGAAGGAGGGAGTATCGGTGACATTCCGGATAGCATCGTAAAGACCTAAATGAAGAATACGTTGGAATGCTTTTCTTGTTTCTTGAAGAAATAAGGCATCTTGATACCATTCTTGAGGTTTTTTTGCATCTAATGGAGTGGGGATGACATTATAATCACCTGCTAGAATAAGAGGTTCTTCATACGTAAGTAATGATTTTGCATGTGTATATAATCTTTCCATCCATTCTATCTTATAGGAATATTTTTCACTCTCAATAGGATTCCCATTTGGCAAATAGAGAGATGCAACACGAACAACACCTTTGTTTGTTGAATAAACAGCTTCAATGTAACGTGTTTGTTTATCATTATCATTGCCTGGTAATCGACGGATCACTTCATCTGGTGTTTTTTTAGAGAGAATCGCAACGCCATTAAAACTTTTTTGTCCGTGTGTTTCTATATGGTAACCTAAACTTTCAATTGCATCGCGTGGAAAACTTTCATCGATACTTTTAATTTCCTGTAAACAGACTATGTCCGGCTGGCTTTGCTGCAGCCATTGACATAATGTTTCATGTCGTGCTTTTATCCCGGCAATATTCCACGTTGCTATTTTCATGGCGCTCATCATTAGATATCCAATATGCAATTCAATTTACTGCATGTATGTTTTACTACAGTCACATCGCTACTTTTTTATTTATAGGGGATATTACTATGGTAAATTGATTTATCAAGAGTAGCAATAAAAGCAAATTTAAAGTTTTAAAATTTAATTTATTTTCATTTTTAAAAACTTTCTGCTGTTTAGTTCTTGACGAATGTACGTGTTCTCGCTATTAGAGATGGATATAACCGATGTGAATGTAATCAGGTGTTTTGGATATGAACCGGATCATTCACAGGTGTTAAGAAGATTAAAAGCAAATGCTAGTGCAAAAGGCTATTGCCTTCTCTGCTTATGGTCGGGTAAACTGTTTTTTGCAGGTGTGCCCGATTTTGTGTATAGACTTAGATATCTGTTCCGATTCTGTTGGGGTGGATAGAAATAAAAATAGAAAAGCCCGATTGGGTGAGACGAATGTAGATCGAAAAGAGGAAGGTTGCATGCCTACCGTAAACCAGTTGATTCGCAAGCCGCGTGTGGCGCCAGTTAAACGTAATAAGGTTCCTGCTCTGCAGTCGAATCCGCAGAAGCGTGGTGTCTGTACGCGTGTTTATACAACAACACCGAAGAAACCTAATTCTGCTCTTCGTAAAGTTGCTAAAATTCGCTTGACGAATGGATTTGAGGTAATTGGTTATATTCCTGGAGAGGGACATAATCTTCAAGAGCACTCTGTTGTAATGATTCGTGGTGGTCGTGTGAAAGATTTGCCAGGAGTTCGTTATCACATTATTCGTGGTTTACTTGATACGCAGGGTGTCAAGAATCGTAAACAGCGTCGTTCAAAGTATGGCGCAAAGCGTCCAAAATAATATTGAGAGACAAAGCTAATGTCCCGTCGTCATAGAGCAGAAAAGCGTGAGATTAATCCAGATCCCAAATTTGGTGATTTGGTTATTATGAAATTTATGAATGCCATTATGTTTGATGGTAAAAAATCAGTTGCAGAGCGTATTGTTTATGGTGCGCTCGATTCTGTGGAAAAAAGAGTAAAAACAGATCCTGTGGCTCTATTTCATCGAGCTTTAGAGAATATTGCTCCTCATATTGAGGTTCGTTCACGCCGTGTTGGTGGCGCTACTTATCAAGTTCCGATTGATGTTCGTCCTGATCGTCGTCAGGCTCTTGCTATTCGTTGGTTGATTGCGGCGGCACGTGGTCGAAATGAAACGACGATGGTTGAGCGTTTATCTGGTGAATTGATGGATGCGGCTAATAATCGTGGTTCTGCCGTGAAAAAGCGTGAAGATGTTCATCGTATGGCTGAAGCTAATCGTGCTTTTTCTCACTATCGCTGGTAGAAGTTTTAAACTAAGGCAAATATAATGGCTCGCGAATATAAAATTGAAGATTATCGTAATTTTGGTATTATGGCGCATATTGATGCTGGTAAAACTACGATGACTGAACGTATTCTGTTCTATACCGGTAAGAATCATAAAATTGGCGAGACCCATGATGGCGCTTCTACAATGGATTGGATGGAGCAGGAGCAGGAGCGTGGTATTACGATTACGTCTGCTGCAACAACGACATTTTGGGAAGGGCAAGATGGTCGGAAGCGTCGCTTTAATATTATTGATACGCCAGGGCACGTTGATTTTACGATTGAAGTTGAGCGCTCTTTGCGTGTTCTTGATGGTGCAATAGCCTTGTTGGATGCAAATGCTGGTGTGGAGCCTCAAACGGAAACTGTTTGGCGGCAAGCTGAGAAGTATCGCGTGCCTCGTATGGTTTTTGTTAATAAAATGGACAAAATAGGAGCTGACTTCTATCGTAGTGTGGAGATGGTTGGTTCTCGGTTAGGTGCTAAAGCGCTTGTTTTGCAGTTGCCGATTGGTGCTGAAAATGACTTTGAAGGAGTTGTTGATCTTGTAGAAATGAAGGCTTTAAAGTGGGATGGTTCTATTGGTGCCTCGGCAGTGATAAGTGAAATTCCCTCTGAGTTAAAGGAGAAAGCTGAAGAATATCGCGAGAAATTGATTGAGATGGCTGTGGAGGTTGATGAAGCTGCGACAGAGGCTTATTTGGAAGGTGTTATGCCAACCAACGAGCAGCTTGTTTCTCTCATTCGTAGGGGGACAGTAGAAGTTCAGTTTCATCCGGTTCTTTGTGGTACGGCTTTTAAAAACAAGGGGGTGCAGCCACTCTTGGATGCTGTTGTTTCCTATCTTCCTTCTCCAATTGATATTCCGGCGATTAAGGGTATTGATGTAAAGGATGGGGCTGAGACGACACGCGAATCTTCTGATGATGCTCCGTTATCTATGCTTGCTTTTAAAATTATGAATGATCCTTTTGTTGGTTCATTGACGTTCTGTCGTATTTACTCAGGTAAAGTTCAGAAAGGTATTTCTCTTGAGAATACTGTGAAAAAGAAAAAAGAGCGTTTGGGGCGTATGCTTCAAATGCATTCAAATTCTCGTGAGGATATTGAAGAAGCTTTTGCTGGTGATATTGTTGCTCTTGCAGGACTTAAGGAGACGACAACAGGGGATACTCTTTGTGATCCTTTGAAGCCTGTTATTTTGGAGAGGATGGAATTTCCAGAGCCTGTTATTGAGATTGCAATTGAACCGAAGACAAAAGCAGATCAAGAAAAAATGGGTATTGCTCTTAACCGTCTAGCAGCCGAAGATCCTTCATTTCGTGTTAAATCGGATGAGGAATCTGGTCAGACTATTATAGCTGGAATGGGTGAGCTTCATCTTGATATTATTGTTGATCGTATGCGGCGTGAGTTTAAGGTTGAAGCAAATGTTGGGCAGCCTCAAGTTGCTTATCGTGAGTCAATTACTAAAATGGCGGAAATTGATTATACGCATAAGAAACAATCGGGTGGTGCAGGTCAATTTGCTCGTGTGAAAATTGTTTTTGAGCCTCATGATGGTGATGACTTTATTTTTGAGTCAAAGATTGTTGGTGGTGCTGTTCCTAAAGAATATATTCCCGGTGTCCAAAAAGGGATTGAGAGTGTTATGGGGTCAGGTCCTCTTGCGGGCTTTCCTATGCTTGGTGTAAAAGCGACTCTCATTGATGGTGGCTATCACGATGTTGATTCTTCGGTTTTGGCTTTTGAGATTGCTGCTCGTGCGGCTTTTCGTGATGGGGCAAAGAAGGCTGGTGCACAGCTTCTTGAACCGATCATGAAGGTGGAAGTTGTTACTCCAGATGATTATGTTGGTGATGTTATTGGTGATCTCAATTCTCGTCGGGGGCAGATTTCAGGAACTGAAGCGCGCGGCATTGCAACGGTTGTGAATGCAATGGTTCCTTTGGCAAATATGTTTGGTTATGTGAATACTCTTCGCTCTATGAGTCAGGGGCGTGCGCAGTATACAATGCAGTTTGATCATTACGAGCCTGTGCCTTCAGCTGTTGCTTTGGAGATTCAAAAGAAATACGCGTAATTTCAGGTTGGTAATTAATTTTTAACTTAGTCCTTGGCTTGGACAGAAAATGGAGAGCTCAAATGGCGAAGAGCAAGTTTGAACGAACAAAACCGCATGTTAATATTGGTACGATTGGTCACGTTGATCATGGGAAGA